>NZ_LOHE01000074.1 GCF_001559865.1 Abyssisolibacter fermentans | reverse complement strand
AGATGTCTTGTTTTTCTGATTATATAAAGATGAAGAAATATAAGCATCAATGTCGTGGTCAAAAAATGTCATGTGGCTACAAAATGGAATATTAAAAAAATACAAAAATTGTATTGAATACTAACGGCAAATGTGATATACTTCATAACTGTAAAAAAGAATAAGACAGTTCGAAAACCTCCTGTCTGTAAACAAAACTAGGCCGTGACTGCATATTTATTATAAGATAATCATGAGATTAATCCTATTAACAACGCTGGTATGTACTGTTTGTTTATGGGGGATTTTATCGATTAGCTTATTACTTATTGTATTATAAAAAAATGCAGGTTATTTGTTTACGGGCTATTGAGCCCTTTTTTTGTGCAAAAAAATACAGGTGGATTTTGAAGGAGGAATATTATGAGAAAAATTGGTGTGACTACTACTGTACCAAGCGAAGTTTTGTTAGCAGCTAATTGTGAAATAGTTGATTTAAATAATGAATTTATTACTTCAGATGACTACCATGTATTTATTGATATGGCTGAGAGAGATGGATTTCCAAAAAGTTCATGTGCTTGGACTAAGGGTATATATGGTGCATGTATAAGTAATGGTATAAAGGAAGTTATTGGAGTAGTAGAAGGCGATTGTTCTAATACTAAAGCCTTGGTTGAAGTTTTTCAGCTAAAAGGTATTAAAGTTTATCCGTTTTCTTTTCCAGTAGATAGAAAGCTAAGCTCTGTAAAACAAGAGATTAATAAATTTATAAGAATGTTTGAAGTAGATACTCAAAAAGTAGAAGCTATCCGTAATAAACTAAATGATATTAGAAAGCTAGCAATTGAAATAGATAATTTAACATATATAGATAATTTGGCAACAGGGTTTGAAAATCACTTATATCAATTATGCTGTAGCGATTTTAATAAAAACCCTGAAAAATATAAAGAAGATTTAATAAACAAAATAGCAGAAATAAAACAAAGAAAACCCTTTAGCCAAAGAATAAGACTTGCATATATAGGAGTACCTCCAATGACAGGTGATTTATACGATTATGTAGAGTCATTAGATGCTAGAGTTGTATACAATGAGGTGCAGCGAGAGTTTGCTTTTCCTAGACATGATAAAGCAAATAATATGTATGAGCAGTATCGAGATTATACTTATCCATATGATATATGGTTTAGACTAGAAGAAATAAAAAAACAGATTAAGAATAGAAAAATAGATGCAGTCATTCATTATACTCAAGCATTTTGCCATAAATCAATAGAACATATAGTAATAAATAAAGAATTAAATGTACCCGTTCTTAACATTGAAGGCGATAAAATGAATACTTTAGATGCTAGAACTAAGCTCAGGTTAGAAGCCTTTTTAGACATGATTTCTGACATGAAAGGAGCTGTGAAATGAAACTACTTGGTATAGATTTAGGCAGCAGAGAAGTTAAAATAGCTATAATGAAGGATTTAAAAATTATATATAAAAACAAAATAAGCACTATTTCTTTTTATAAAAACTACTGTATATATAATAATGGAAAAATAGTTGTTGATTTAAAAAAGCTTAATTGCTTGGATATAGATAAAGCAGTTTCAACTGGCTATGGTAGAAATAATACTAACTTAAAGGAGTTCAAACCTATAAATGAAATTAAAGCACATGTTTATGGAGCATTGTACCAAACAAATTTGAGAGATTTTGTATTGCTGGATTTAGGTGGACAAGATGTTAAAGTAGTTAAAGTTGAGAAGGGTATTATTACAGATTTAGATTTGAATGATAAATGTGCAGCTTCATGCGGCAGATATCTTGAAAATATGGCAAATGTATTAGAAGTTTCATTAGAAGAAATGGGTAAGTACTACGAACAGCCTGTTGAATTAAATTCTACCTGTGCAGTATTTTCTGAGTCAGAATTAATAGGTAAGATTGCTGAGGGAATAGACATAAAGAGATTATGTGCAGGTGTTAATTATTCTATGTACAAACGAATTTTGCCTATGTTAAAGAAATTTAATCACTCGACACTTGTTATGTCAGGAGGAGCTTCAAATAATAATGCATTAGTAAAATATTTAAAGAAAGATTATGATGAAGTTTTGGTATTAGAAGAGAATCAATTTAATGGAGCTATAGGGTGTTGTTACTATGCACATAAATTTTAGGTAATTGCAAAACTAAAATCTAAATATATATGTAAATAACATAAATGTATAGCTCATAAGTTTTGAGCTAGGGGACCCATCTCATAATCTTTGACGGAACTATATTGGTATTCTTTACAACTGTTTTATGGGAGAAATTTAGTCATATGAAAACACAAACATAGTATTTATCAATAGTTTGGTGTTTTGCAACTAATTAAGTATAAATTTTTAAAGGAGGGGAAAAAATGTACGGATTAAGAATTGAGCATAGCTTTGATAGTGCACATTTTTTAAAGGGTTATGAAGGAAAATGTGCAAATATTCATGGACATAGGTGGAGAGTTGAAGTATACATCAAAAAAGAAACTTTAATAAATGAAGGTCAGCAAAGAGCAATGATCGTTGACTTTAAAGATTTAAAAAAAGATGTTAAGGAAATTATTGATTATTATGATCACAGCTTAATAATTGAAAAAAACAGCTTAAAATCTAAAACTAAAGAATGTTTACTAGAAGAAGGTTTTAGAGTAATAGAGGTTGAATTTAGACCTACTGCTGAGAGCTTTAGCGAGTATTTTTATAAAGTTATTCAAAAGAAGGGCTATGATGTTGAAAAAGTTGTAGTATTTGAAACGCCTAATAACTGTGCGTTATATTATGAATAGAGGTGTAGATATGTTAAATATTGCTGAAAAGTTTATAAGTATAAATGGTGAGGGAAAATTGTGCGGACAATTAGCAGTTTTTATCAGATTTGCTGGATGTAATTTAGATTGCAGCTATTGTGATACTGATTGGGCAAGAGATAAAAATTCATATACTAATCAAATGAGTGTAGATGAAATCTATGATTATATAAAATCTACAAAAGTAAAAAATGTTACATTGACTGGTGGCGAACCTTTATTGCAAGAGGGTATTAAAGAGTTATTGAAAGTGCTTTCTGATGATGAAGAAATACATGTTGAGATTGAAACTAATGGCAGTGTTTCTTTAGCTGAATTTTTAGATTTGAACCGAAAGCAAATTTGCTATACTTTGGACTATAAATTGCCATACAGTGGTATGGAAGAATTTATGAATATGAACAACTTTGATTATATTACCAAAAATGATGTTGTAAAGTTTGTTGTATCAGGTAAAAAAGATTTAGATAGAGCACTAGAAATAGTAAATAAATACGATTTAGTCAACTTAACTAATGTTTATTTTAGTTCTGTATTTGGAAGTATAGATGCACAGGAAATAGTTGATTTTATGAAAGATAATAAATTAAATGGTGTTAATTTACAGTTACAGCTTCATAAGATAATTTGGTCGCCTGAAAAGAGAGGTGTATAAAATGGCAGTTGATAAAAAAGCAATACAGGAGCATGTAAAAGGTATATTAAAAGCAATCGGTGAAAATCCTGAACGACAGGGCTTGATAGATACACCTAAAAGAGTTGCCAATATGTTTGAAGAAGTTTTTGCAGGCATAGGATATACAAATGACGAAATTGCAGAAATGTATAATAAGACCTTTGATGAAGAAGATTTTATAGATAGCTATGAAAATGATATTGTAGTTGTAAAGGATATAGAGGTTTTTAGCCATTGTGAACATCATATGACACTTATGTATAATATGAAGCTTGCCGTAGCTTATATTCCTAATGACAAAGTTATAGGATTAAGTAAGATATGCCGTATAGCGGATATGGTGTCTAAACGGCTTCAACTGCAAGAAAGAATAGGGGCAGATATAGCCGAGATACTTCAAAAAATTGTGGAAACAGAAGATGTAGCAGTTTTTATACAGGCAGAGCATGGCTGTATGACTGCAAGAGGTATTAAAAAGCCGGGAGCAAAGACTGTTACGACTACTTTAAGAGGTAAATTCAAACAAGATAAAAATTATACAGATAGATTGCTACAAATGATATAGAGGAGGATTATATATGGAAAGTTGTGTTGTAATATTTAGCGGTGGACAAGACAGTACTACTTGTTTATTTTGGGCGAAGAAAAAATTTGACAGAGTGGAGGCTATATCTTTTGATTACAAGCAAAGACATAGCTTAGAACTTAAATGTGCAAAAAATATATGTGAAAAGTATGATGTTAAACATACAATATTAGATATGGAATTGTTGAATCAGCTTGCGCCAAATTCACTTACAAGACAAGATATAGAAGTTGATAAGAAAGCACCAGCAGATGGTGTTCCAAATTCTTTCGTTGAGGGTAGAAATTTATTATTTTTAACCTTTGGAGCAATATATGCAAAAACAAATGGTATAAAACATATAGTAACAGGTGTTTCGCAAAGTGATTTTAGTGGATATCCTGATTGTAGAGATGTATTCATAAAATCAACAAATGTTACTCTTAATCTAGCAATGGATTATGAATTTGTTATTCATACACCATTGATGTGGATAGATAAGAAGGAAACTTGGAAATTAGCAGATGATTTAGGAGTTTTAGATGTCATAAAAAATGAAACATTAACGTGTTATAATGGAATAATAGGTGATGGATGTGGAAATTGCCCTTCATGTGAACTTAGAAGAAGAGGCTATGAAGAATATATGAAGTCAAAAGAATAAAACTACAATTATAAAATGATCAACAGTTTTTTCATATTTTATGTATACTAAAGATGCGACGCAAAAGGTATTTGAGTCGCATCTTTGTAAGTGTAAAATTCCCTATAGAAATCAAGGTATAGTACTTACAGTTATCAGTATATCATCTTATATAAATAATGTTCATCTCTTACTTTTTAAATTTGAATTTGTTTAGTACATGCTTAATTTACGTTCAGGGGATTTTTTTAAAGCATCAGCTACATTTTTTTAGTCTATAAAAAATTTCATTATAAATGATTACGGCTTCACAAGAAAGTTTAAAAATTTTTTTCCTGCTGATGATAAAGGCACTTCCTTTAGAGTAACTACTCCTACTTTTCTTTTTGGAATTTTTTCTTTAAGTTTTATTTCATATACTTCCTGTTTGTCCAGTTCATCATGTATAAAATTCTTTGTTACAAATGAAATACCAAGTCCAATTTTTGCAAATTCAACTAATAAATCAACGCTGCCAAGCTCTATTTCAGGTTTAACTATAATATTGTTATCGCTGAATATTTTATCAATAAAACGCCTAGTATTACTTCTTTTTTCAAGAAGTACAAGTGGATATTTACTCAGTTGTTCTAGTGAAACCTTCTGAGTAAAATTAGGATAGTATTTATCTCCACAGATAAAGCAGTCTTCTAAAGTTAAGGTTTCTATAACTTCTAAATGTTTATCTTCTTTTATTGGAAGATTTAATATACCTAAATCAACACTGCCACCTTTTAAAAGATCTAAGGTTTCATATGAAGTTCTGTTTGTAACTTTAATTTTAACATGAGGGTATTCTTTATGAAATTGTTCAAGATAAGGTAATAGATAATGAGCACATAGTGTATCACCTGCACCAATTACTATTTCACCATGTTCAAGATTTAGCATTTCCTGAAATTTAGATTCTCCTGCTGTTATAAAACTATATGCCTTTTCAATGTACTTAAAAAACACTTCACCTTCAGATGTCAATTTTATACCCTTTGGAGTTCTAAAAAAAACTTTTCCTCCTAATTTTTCTTCTAACTGTTTAATTGATTGACTTACAGCAGGCTGAGATATATACAATTTTTTAGCTGCTGCTGAAATTTTTCCTTCTTTAACTACATTGTAAAATACTTTGTACAATTCAAAGTTTACTTCCATATAAGCTCTCCTTATACCATATATAATTAATATTAATTTTACTTATCACGATATTATTATTATACTCTAAAGTGTAAGGAATAACAAATTAATACATTCAGAAAGGGGAATGTTCAAATGGGTATAACTGCAATTGTCGGTGGTAACTGGGGCGATGAAGGAAAAGGAAAAATGACTGACTTACTCGGAAAACAAGCTGATTATGTTGTAAGATTTCAAGGTGGTAATAATGCAGGTCATACTATAATAAATAAATACGGTAAATTTCAACTTCACTTATTACCATCAGGAGTATTTTATCAAGACACAATAAATGTTTTAGCAACAGGAATAGCATTAAATATAGAAGGCTTCTTAAAAGAATATAATGATTTACTTACACGCTCAGTGCCTAAACCAAATATTATGATTTCTGACAGAGCGCAAGTTGTTCTTCCTCAACATATATTATTTGATAAATACGAAGAAGAACGATTAGGCAAACAAAAATTCGGATCTACTCAATCGGGTATTGCACCATTTTATACAGATAAATTTAGCAAAATAGGAATACAAGTTATAGATCTTTTTGATAAAGAATTATTATTAAAGAAAATTGAAAGAAATATTGAGAAAAAGAATGTTTTACTTGAGAATTTTTACAAAAAACCTCTTTTAGATGCAAATGAAATCACAGATTATTTATTTGAACTAGGAAAGAAAATAAAACAATTTGTTGGTGATACATCAAAAGAGTTGTGTGATGCTTTAAAAAATAATAAAAACATTCTAATGGAAGGTCAATTAGGAGCATTAAAAGACCCTGATCATGGTATTTATCCTATGACAACTTCTTCCTCACCATTAGCAAGTTTTTCTCCTGTAGGAGCTGGAGTTCCTGCAAGCTCAATCAGTAAAGTAGTTACTGTAGTAAAAGCTTATTCAAGCAGTGTAGGAGCAGGACCTTTTGTTTCAGAAATATTTGGCTCAGAAGCTGAAGAACTTAGAAATCGTGGTGGTGATAACGGAGAATATGGTGCAACAACAGGACGTCCAAGAAGAATGGGCTGGTTTGATGTTGTAGCAACAAAATACGGATGTAGACTTCAAGGAACAACAGATGTTGCATTATCATTACTTGATGTTCTAGGATATCTAAAACAAATACCTGTATGCAGTGCATATGAAATAAATGGAACTAAAATAACTGATTTCCCACCTACTCCAATACTAGAAGGGGCAAAACCTGTTATAGAGTATTTACCAGGATGGAATACAGATATTTCTCATATCCGTGACTACAATGAGTTACCTGAGGAAGCAAAGAACTATATCAATTATATTGAAGAAAGAATTGGTTTTCCTATAAAATATATATCAGTAGGACCTGAAAGAGATGCGATTATATTAAGATAGGTAATAATTATTTTAATAGAATAGAAATTAAGGAATAGTTAAATTTTAACTGTTCCTTTTAAATATCACTAATATTTTCCCAATGAGTTTCAGCAACTTTACCTGTAGTAGATTCATATATTCTAACTATCATTTTTTCATAATCAACCTCTGGAAAAACTAATTTATATCTTTCACCCTCAGGTACTTTTATCGATTCTACTTCTGGTGAATACATTGTGACTTCTTGTTTTTCATTGACAATTAATATATCAAAAATGTAGTAACTATTAGTAGCAAATCCTACTTTATATAGTGATGAATCAGCTTCAGGAAAATCGAGAACAATTATTATTTTACCATCTTCGTAATATCTAGTATTATTTTTAAAGTTAATCGCAGTATATTTATTATTTTGTATTTCGTTTTTTAATGCAGTTATTTCCTCACTCAAATTTTCTATATCATCATTTGTCTTATCGAGTTGTTTTTGCAAATCACTAATAGTTTTATTGTTTTCTTCTAATTTTTTTACTGTATCAATACTTGTTTGATTACTACAGCCAAATAGAATTGTAAATACAATAATTATGACAAGTATTAAGCTAAACTTTTGTTTCATATAAGTACCTCCTAACTACAAAATATAAACCAATTAAAGCAATTTATTCTATTATAAGTATATAATTTATAGATTATAATGACAACCTGTTAGTTAATTTTTAAAACAAATGTTAATATTTATAATTTCATAAAATAATATGACTATAATTAATGCAATAAAAAACATTTAGACAATAAATTTACAATAGTAATTATATACAATATAATTATATATGTAATTATTTATGATTTGCTAGGAGTGTATTATAATGAAAAAAGTAATTAAACTTACAATTATTGTTTTAGTAATTATTCTTTTTGTTCAATTCTTAGGTATGACTATTTTTGGGTTTTCACCAAAGCTATTTACATCAGTTTTAGCATTTTTTTCTGATGGTATATTTTATGTAAGGTCAATTGAACTTTCTACTGCCGGACCCATATATACAACAGTGTATGGTTTAAACATAAAAGGAAAAGAAAAAGTTGTTTGGATACAAAATCAAGTACTATCGTTTCCTAAAATTGTTTATTCTGTAGAATTAGAAAAAGGTATAGCAAAAGAACAAGCAATAAAAATAGCTGAAAAAGAAAACTTTAATGGCAAATATGAAATTCAGTTGATATATACTCCAGGATTTAAAAACATTTCGAGGTTAAAAAAAGGCGTTTATTGGTGGATAAGAGACAGTGAAGACAATGATATATTTATAGATTTCACTAGTGGAAAAGTAATGATAAATGATATGAATAAAAACACATAAAACGGATTTGAATAGTTATGAAATGCAAGGAGTAGAAACTAGCACTGATAAGAAGCGTACTATAGTACGTCATCAGTCATGTGAACTAACAATTTTAATATAACATAATTAACATTCCGAAAAGGAAATGCTGAAAATGGAAGAAATACAAGGAATAGAAAATCTCGCGGATATGAGCGTACTAGTGTACGTGATTAGTCACGAGATTTATGTTGGCAAAATAAAACAATTCGAAATGCAGAAAGGAAATGGTCAAAATGGATGAAATGCAAGGCGTAGAAATTCAAACAGATATGAGCGTACTAATGTACGTGATTAGTTGTTTAAAATAAAGGAAACTCCTACTCAGTGCATTCGTAGGAGTAAGCGATTCACACCAAATCATAGATTTGGGTTCTCTGCTTAACGCAGTATTTAGCCATTTTGACCATTTCCTTTAGATTCGATTTTTAGATTCGTAGTGTGTATGCAACAACTCATGAGCTTTCTTACCATATGGCTCACCTAAATATTCTTCATAAAGCTTCATAACCTCACTATTTTCATGTGATTTTCTAAGCTTTTTATTTCTGTCTTCTTTGTAAATAGCTTCTTGACGTTTCTTTATTATTTCAACATTACCATGGTGATAAGGCTGACCACCTCCACCTATACATCCTCCGGGACATGCCATTATTTCAATAGCATCAAATTTTGATTTTCCGTCTCTTATATCTTCGAGAATTTTTCTGGCATTACCTAAGCCGTGAGCTATTCCTATTCTGAGCTGTTTGTCTTTTATATCGACAGTAGCTTCTCTGATACCTTCTATACCTCTAAGTTGTTTAAATTCAACATTATTTAGCTCTTCGCCCGTCATCCACTCATACGCTGTTCTGAGTGCGGCTTCTATAACTCCTCCTGTAGTACCAAATATAATGGATGCACCTGTAGTTTCCCCTAAAGGTCTGTCAAAATCACTATCAGGCAAGTTAGCAAAATCTATTCCTGCTTCTCTAATCATAGCACCTAGTTCTCTGGTAGTTATTACTATATCAACATTGTCATTATAATCTTTAGTTAATTCTGGACGCTTTGCTTCAGCTTTCTTTGCTATACATGGCATTACTGATACAACTACTATCTTTTTTGGATCTATTTTCATTTTTTCTGCAAGATATGTCTTAGCAATAGTACCAAACATTATATGAGGTGATTTACAAGTAGAAGGTATATCTAAAAGCTCAGGAAATTGATGCTCTATAAACTTAACCCATGCAGGACAGCAGCTTGTCAACATTGGCAGAGTTCCATTGTGTTCTATTCTGTGAATTAATTCAGAAGCTTCCTCTATTATAGTCAAATCTGCTCCAAAATCAGTATCAAAAACAGAATCAAAACCTATTCTTTTTAGAGCAGTAACTAATTTGCCAGTTACTATAGTACCAGCTTCCATCCCGAATAATTCTCCAAGAGCTACTCTTATGGCAGGAGCTGTTTGAACTATTACATATTTGTCGGGATGGTTTATAGCACGCCATACTTTGCGAGTATGATTTATTTCAGTAAGTGCAGCTGTTGGACAAACTGCAACACACTGTCCGCAGTATGTACACGAAGAATCCTTCATAGGCATATTAAATGCAGGACCAACAAAAGCATCAAAGCCTCTGTTTAAGCTTGATAATATACCACAAGTTTGAACTTCATTACACATTGTTTCACATCTTCTGCACATGATACACTTATTTGGATCTTTCACAATAGCATCACTGGATTCATCTATTTTATATTCACTTTTTTTACCTTTCCATTTTATATCCCTAATACCTAATTCCTTTGCTAGTGCTTGAAGTTCACATTCTAAATTTTTAGCACATGTAAAACAGTCATTTGGATGATTAGAAAGAAGTAGTTCCACAGCCATTCTTCTTGCAGTGATGGCTCTTATAGAATCAGTTTTAACAATCATATTATTCCAAACCTTTGTAACACAGGCAGGTACTAAAGTATTCCTACCATGAGCTTCAACCATACAAACTCTACATGATGCAGTTTTGTTTACCATTTTTAAATCATGAAGATCTAAATGACAAAGAGTAGGGATTTTTATACCTATTTGTTGAGCAGCTTCTAATATAGTAATATCATTAGGTACTTTTATTGTTTGATCATTAATAGTAATAGTGATTAAATTTTCCACGAGATCACCTTCTTTATGGTTTTATGACAGCATTGAATTTGCAAGCATCAAAACATGCTCCACATTTTATACATTTGCTTTCGTCAATTACATGTACCTTTCTTGGTTCTCCTGAGATACAGCTTACAGGACATACACGAGCACAAGCAGTACAGCCTACACAGTTTTCCTTAGAAATTTTATATTTTACTAACGCTTTGCATTCACCAGTTGGACAGTGCTTATCCTTTATATGGCTTATATACTCATCTTCAAAATGTTTCAAAGTACTGAGTACAGGATTTGGAGCTGTTTGCCCTAATCCGCAAAGTGAACTGTCTCGAATCATATGACACAGTTCCTTTAGAGAATATAAATCATCCATATCAGCAGTTCCATCAGTGATTTTCGTTAAAATTTCATACATTCGTTTGGTACCTATGCGACATGGAGTACACCTACCGCATGATTCATCTTGAGTGAATTCTAAATAGAACTTTGCAATATTGACCATACAGTTAGATTCATCCATTATTATCATTCCACCAGAACCCATTATTGAACCAATAGCTGCTAGATGTTCATAATCTATAGGCGTATCTAGATATTCACTGGTAATTACACCTCCAGAAGGACCGCCAGTTTGGATTGCCTTGAATTTTTTATTATCTTGAATACCTCCTCCAATATCAAAAATTATTTCTCTTAGAGTAGTACCCATAGGAACTTCAACGAGTCCAATATTCTTAACTTTACCCGCTAATGCAAACACTTTAGTACCCTTACTTGTTTCTGTTCCTATGGAAGAAAACCACTTAGCACCTTTAAGTATAATCTGAGGAATGTTTGCAAAAGTTTCAACGTTATTTACACATGTTGGTTTACCCCATAAGCCTAATTGTGATGGATATGGAGGTTTATAGTTTGGTTCTCCTCTTTTTCCTTCGCATGAATGAATTAGTGCTGTTTCTTCACCACAAACAAAAGCTCCTGCTCCAAACTTGATTTCTATGTCAAAATCAAAATCAGTGGAGAATATATTTTTTCCTAACAGATTAAGTTCTTTAGCTTGATTTATTGCTAGCTTTAACCGTTCAATAGCTAGAGGGTATTCTGCTCTTATGTATATAATTCCTTTGTTAGCACCAATAGCATAAGCACCTATTGCCATAGCTTCAATGACGCTATGAGGATCTCCCTCAAGTATACTTCTATCCATAAATGCGCCAGGGTCACCTTCGTCTGCATTGCAAATTATGAATTTTTCATCACCTTCTACATTTTTAGTTATCTCCCATTTGACACCTGTAGGGAAACCACCGCCTCCTCGTCCTCTTAATCCAGAGTCTTTTATTATATTTATTACTTCATCTTGAGACATTGTAGTTAAAACTCTTCCAAGTGCTTCATATCCATCAAAAGCAATATATTCATATATATCTTCTGGATTAATTAAGCCACAGTTTTGAAGAGCTATCCTGAGCTGCTTTTTATAAAAAGGAATCTTATCAAATGAATGAATCTTTTCCTTGAAATTACCTTCATATAGCAGTCTTTCAACATGTCTTCCCTTTAAAATGTGTTCTTGTACTATTTCATCTACATCATTATTAGTAACATGGACATAAAAAACATCATCAGGTTCAATTTTAACAATAGGTCCTTGTTTACAAAAACCAAAACAGCCTGTCTTAATAATTTTAACTTCATTTGATAGTCCATATGTTTTTAATGAATTTGTAAATTTTTCAATAAGATTATCACTACCATTAGCTAAACATCCAGTACCAGAACAAACTAGAATATTATTGCGATAATAAGCCACTTTTTTTCATCCCTTCGAGTAGTTATTTTATCCTGCTAATCCTTATGTTCATCTATTATTACATCTAAATCTTCAACCTTAACATTTCCATATACCTTATCATCTATGAGTACTATTGGAGCAAGACCACATGCACCGATACATCTGACATCTTTAAGAGTAAATAAACCATCCTTGGTTGTTTCATTTGATTCAATTTCTAATTTTTCTTTTAATGCTTCGATAATCTTGTTAGAGCCTCTAACAAAACAAGCAGTACCCATACATACATTTATAATATGTTTTCCTTGTGGTTTAGTTGTAAAGTATGAATAAAACGTAACTACACCATTTACTTTAGCTGTTGATATTCCAAGTTTTCTAGCTATGAATAATTGTGTATCATTTGATAAGTATCCGTATAACGCTTGAGCTTTATGTAGAACTTTTATAAGAGATCCTTCTAATGATTCAGAAGAATCAATTGTATTAATAAATGTATCTAATTCTTCATATTCTTTCATATAATACCTCCTAGAGGATTGATAAGAAAATATATTTACAACTATAAAAGTGCAAAAACACTGAAAAATTTTACAAATTAAATCAGTCTATACTTTGTGATTTTTTGTGGTAAAAATTAAATTTTTTAATTATTTTAACTCTCTAGTATGTAGCGAGGGAGCCATGCAGGAATCTTTCTCTTACGCGGTGTGTACATGTTTTGAGTAGAGAACAGAAATCTATGATTTCTCGTGAATCACTTATTGCTAGGAATGAAATGAGTAGGAGTTACTTATTTAATAAAAGTTGAAGGAAAAAACACGTACACCAATGTTCCGAGAAAGAAACCCTGCATGTCTCCTAGTATCTATATGGTTGCTAGTTAATAATACAAATCTATGTTTAATATCCAGACTGGATTAAATGTATTTATAGTTGCACATTTATAGTTTATAAATATATTTTGTAATTACTAGACAATTATACTTAGATGTTTTTTACATTATATAAAAATATAAGAAAAAAACGAAAAGAGATAAAAACTATACACAGTACCTTGCATAAAAAGGTACTGTGTGTTATTATATATTTGAATTAAAAAATAAAGAGGTGTTTATTTTGAACATACAATTTAAAAAGGGAGTGTTGGAATTGTGTGTGCTGTCTATACTTCATAGAAAAGACTGCTATGGATATGAACTTGTAGATATGATTTCTAGAAGCATAACAATTTCAGAAGGTACTATTTATCCTTTACTTAGAAGATTAAAAAAAGATGGATATGTCAAGACGTATTTAAAAGAATCTACTGAAGGACCGCCAAGAAAATATTATATGCTAACTGATACAGGTATAAAAATGAAAAAAGAACTATCAGATGAATGGTATTTATTTGTAAACCACGTTAATAATGTTCTAGAAGGAGGTATTAAAAATGAATAAACAGGAATTTTTGGAGCAATTAAGACGAAATCTAAAAGGACTGTCAGAAGAAGATATAAAAGAAGTGTTGTTTGATTATGAAGAGCATTTTGAAATTGGTTTTGATAAAGGACGTAGTGAAGAAGAGATAGCAGTTTCACTTGGAGATCCTAAAATACTTGCAAGACAAATTAAAACTACATATATGATACAAATTGCAGAAAGAAAATCAAATGCAGGCAATGTATTTAAGGCAGTAATGGCAAGTATTGGACTTGGTTTTTTCAATATGATATTCCTTATACCCCTTATAGCATTAATGGTAGCAGTTTTTGCATTAGTTATATCAGGCGGTGCAGTTGTTATAGCTGGTATACTTGCTTTTATAGCAAGCTTATTATCACCATTTATACATTTTGAAAATATTAACGTAGGCACGAGTCCTTCAATTGGAATGTTTTTGTCAATCGGAGTAACATGTCTTGGTGGATTAATAACAATCGGTTCTTCATATTTATTGAAAGCATTCTATAAATTCTTAATAAATTATTTAAAATTAAATCTTAAGGTTATAACAGGAAAGGAGAGATAGCATGGATCTCGAATCCAAGAAAATCAAGAAAAGTAATATGAAAAAAGTTGCATTTATAATATTTGTAGTAATGATTATTTCTTTTGCTATTGCAGGAATTTTGATAGAAAAAGAAGGTGGAATATTTAATTATGGTGGGATAGGATATATAACATTGGACCAGAATGATATTAATAATAATGGTAAAAATATTAATAATGAGAAAATAGAAATAAATGATAAGCAAATTATTGATGATACAAATAGTGTTAGCAGTATTGACATTCAATCAGTTAGCACAACAGTAAATATTATATCTACAGATGATGACAAAGTAGAGGCGTATTTACATGGTATTGCAAATGGTTATGAAAAAGGGAAAGAGCCAAAACTAATTTGTGAAAAAAGAGATGATATAATACACATTAAGATTGAATATCCAAATCTAAATAGTTACAAGGGTTTGGTAAATAGATACTTTGATGGCAAATTAGATATAAAAGTACCAAAAAGAGTTTTTGAAGAATTTAATGCTAAGAATGTATCAGGAGAAATATATATATCGGGTATATCCGCCGATAAAATAACTGGAACAACAGTATCAGGAGATTTAAATATAAAAGGCTGCAAAGCAAAATATATTGTTAGCAAAAGTACAAGTGGCGACATAGAAATAAATGATATAATAGGTAAAGTATTTATAAAGAATGTATCAGGTTCTATTGATTTAGATGTAAAAGAATTAACTGATGAAATAGATGCAGAAGCTATATCTGGTGACATTAATTTAAAAGCTCCAGATAATGCTGATATGGATTTAATAATGAAATCAACATCAGGTTCTCTATCTACAGATATAGCTTTAAAAATAAATAAAAGTGGTCGTAACGAAATAAGAGGTAAGGTAGGAAATGGCAGTGTTAAAGTACAATTATCCACTGTTTCAGGAGATATTGAAGTTGAATAGAAATTACTAGAAGGGCTCTTGGTGAAAACCAAGAGCCCTCTTTACTTGGCAAGCGTTGTGGGAATTTCAATGTAACTAAAAAGTTATATTTCACAACTCACTGGCATAGGAAATCTGTAAGAATCTTCTACGGTTCCGACACAAGCTTGTTTCTAAATAAATAAGAAACTCACTACTCACTACGTTCCTATGAGTAAGTGATTCACTCAAAATCTTAGATTTTGGTTTTCTACTTAAAAGCGCCATAAAAACAAGCTTTTGAAAGTGATCTTCCGTAGAAACCTTAGAGATTTCTTAGCTATTTTTTGGTTGTATTTTTTATATCTGTTGATTAGGGCTTTAAATATTAATAAGTTATCTCATTAAGATCTCAATGTTAACATACCAAAATAAAATAATTTTGAAGTGTTTTTAATATATTAGGGAGTCTAAATAAAAGTATTTTACTTATCAGTTCTTTAAATTATTTTAATTTCATTTTAATCTAATAAAACATATTGTAATATAGCATAGTTTAGTGTAAAATTACACTAAATTGATAATAAATGATAAAGAGGTGAAAAAAATGAACAAAAGTGAATTGATAGATTTATTATCAAGTAAAATAAAGCTTATAAGAATAGAGAATAATTTTACTCAAGATGAAATGTCTAATATTATTGGTGTTTCTAAAAAATCTTTAGTAGAGATAGAAAAAGGGAGAAAAAAATTAAGTTGGTCATTATTAGCTGCTATTTGTGCTATTTTTAGAGAGAGCGAAATTTTAAAAATGACATTAGGAGATGATCCTGTAGAACTTATAAGCTTAATTGCTTTAGAAAAATTTTTAGAGCCTAAGAAACATACTATAGGAGGTAAAATATGGTGGAAAGATATTCTATCTAATGACAAATTTACTTTACAACAAAATATAGTAAGTGGCCATTACAGAATATTAGATAGTAAAAAAAGAAGATGGTATAGTTCTATGAATAAAATTTTCATTGAAAAGAAATATAATGAATTAATTACTGAATAATTATGAAAAGAAGGTGAAAAAGTTAATGAAAAATATTGCATTTAGAATACTTTTTATGATAGTAATACTGACTCTTTTACCATTAAATGCATTACATGCTCAGTCTTCAATAAGCTTAGATGCTGAAGTTGGATTTAATGGTTTATATAGATATGAAGAAATAACACCTGTGAAAATAAACATTCATGCTTATAGTGGTCTAAAGGGGAGAATACAAGTTAGCTTTTATAAAGAATTTGAACCAACATATAATAGGTCAAATAATAAAGTATATGAAAGATTTAATAAAGAAATAGAAATGAATGAGGATAGTATTAGTGCAAATATTAATGTAGCAATACCCAAAGAATGTAATTATCTTTACATAACATTAATAGATGAAGATAACAATGAGTTAGCTAAGAATACAATATCAATCAATGCAGCTATTAAAAACAATCAGAAAGTTATAGCATTGTTTTCAAATGATGATGAAAGCTATAAATATATAGATAATATTAAAGTAGATGATTTGGCAAATTCATATTTTAAAGTAGTTAATTTTATAGGTACAAAAATTGATGATAGAAGAATTTTAGATAATTTTGATTATATGATTTTTAATGAAGAAATTTTAAAAAATATGAATGGTGAAACAGCTATCTTAGTGAAGCAATGGATCCAAAAGGGAGGTGTTGCTTTATTAGAAAATAATCTTGATAAAAATTTAGTTAATATATTATTTAATGAAATTAGGTTTACTGCTGATAAGAAAATTTATAATTTATCTAAAGGGAAAATAATTTTATTAGATAGAGATATAATTAATACTGAAAATACCTCTTATATCACTTCTGTTTTAAGAACAAATATGAATTATGCTAGAAATGTAATAAGTAAGAATTATTTATCACAGATGAATTTATTATTGAGACATATTCCGAAGAGAAAACTTCCTTCTTTAAGAAAAGTTATGCTTATATTATTGATATATATGATAATAGTAGGACCTGTAAATTATTTCACATTAAAATTATATGATAAAAAGGAAAAAATATGGTTAACAAGTCCTATAATAGCAATTGTTATTACATTGTCAATTTTTTTGACAAGTAGGGGAAGTGTTTTTGATAAGGCAATATTCAATAGTGTAACTTTTGCAGATTTTACAACGTTTCCTCAAAAATTATATATTCAAAATGAAATTGGTTTAACTGGTATAAGTGGAGAAAATGTTAAAATAGGTGTTGAAAAAGATGTTGATTTTAGATTAACAAATAGGATAAAACAGAGCAATATTTTTGATGAAGAACGTTATGGAATTAATTATTACCTAGATGAAGAAAAAAAATTAACACTTTCAAATAGTAGCACATGGGATGTTAATTATGTTAGTACAGAAGAAATTAAAGATTTAGAAAATCCGATAGTAACTGATATATCAATCAATGATACTGTAATAAGTGGTAGCATAACTAATACAGCTGATATAATGTTAGAAGATTGTATGCTAATAATAGGGAATATACAGATTAGCTTAGGTGATATAGAGCCAAATCAAAGTATTGATATTAATGAAAATATTGATAATAATCAAAGTAAAAATAGAATTAATACAGGTTATTCTTATCAAGAAAGAAAAGAAGATGTTCTAAATTATAATGTTAAGGAAATGATTTTAGCTGAATATAACAAAACGTTATTGTACAAACCATTTGAAAACATTAAAATAATTGCATGGAATAGAAACAAGATTTCAGGTGATTTAAAAATTGATAAGAAATTTGAAAGAATAGACAGAAATATGCTTATTTTACCTGTGAATATAAAAATGAAATCAGGCAATAAGGTAAATGTGCCTAATGGAATATTAAAGCCAAAATTAGTTGAAATTACTTCATTAAATTCAAATTCAGTTGCTTCATTAAATTCTGATTATTATTCACAATATATGTATGGAACTGGTGTTTGTATATATGAAATAAGTCCAATAAAGGATTTAGAAGTTAAAATGATTGATATAAAATCAAAAACTGAGAATAGTAAATATGACGTATATTTATACAATTATAAAACAGAAAAATGGGTCAAATTTACTGATAAAAGTATAGTTTTAAAAGACAGGCTTATAAACTATTATTACAATGAAAGCAATGGGGTTAAATTAAAAATGCATTCGAAAGCAAATACAAATTTCTTAATTCCTGAATACGGTATAAAAGGAGTTGTGAAATAATGTTAAAAATAGATAATATAACTAAATTTTATGGAGATTTCAAAGCTGTTGATAATATTTCAATGGAAGTGTCAAAGGGTAATATATACGGATTTGTAGGTCCAAATGGTGCAGGGAAGACTACATTGTTTAAAATGATAGCAACACTTTTAAAGCCTTCAGCTGGTAAGATATTTTTGAATGGGAAAAATGTTGTAAAAGATTATAAGTATGCAAGGGGAGAAACTGGATATATGCCAGATTTTTTTGGAGTATACAATGATTTAAAGACTTATGAGTATATGGAGTTTTACGCAGATATAAATTATGTTCCCTATAAAAATAGAAAGAAAAAGATAGATGAACTATTGGAATTAGTTAATTTAGTGAATAAAAAATATGATTATGTAGATTCATTATCAAGAGGTATGAAGCAAAGATTATGTCTTGCAAGATGCTTAATACATGACCCAAGCTTCTTAATATTGGATGAACCAGCTTCAGGTATGGACCCTAGAGCTAGAATTGAAATGAAAAATATACTCAAAACACTTCAAGATAGTGGCAAGACCATATTAATTAGTTCTCATATATTACCTGAGCTTGCAGAGCTATGTAACCAAATAGGTATTATACAGGAAGGTAAAATTGAATTTAGTGGTAGTGTAGATGATATTATGAAAGAAGTATATAAATCTAATATCCTAGAAATAAAAGTTTTAGGCAATAAAAATAAAGCATTAAACATACTTAACAGTTATGAAGATGTAATCAAAGCAACAAATACAGGTGACTATATTAAAGTAAGCTTTGATGGGAATGAAACCCAAATGGCAGATATGTTAAAGTATTTAATAAGAAATGATGTTGATGTAGTATCGTATAATGAAGCTAAGACTGATTTGGAAGATATTTTTATGAAGGTTACAAGAGGTGATAAAAATGATTAATCCGGTTTTAAAAAGAGAATTGAAAACAAAAGGAAGAAGTTTTAGAACAACGCTGATGATGATATTTTATATTTTAATAATTTCAAGTGTCATGTCAGTAGTGTTATATACATCTAATTCGGGATATAATTCGTATATGGGCTTTGATCCAGAATCAATTAAAGAAATATATTTCGGTATATCTATATTACAGATGGCATTAATATGTTTGATTATACCAGCTACTACCTCTGGAAGTATTTGTGGAGAAAGACAAAGAAAAACCTTTAATTTATTAATCTGCACTAAAATGTCTAGCTGGTCTATAGTTTTAGGCAAATTATTTGCTTCAATGATTCAAACAATATTACTTTTAATATTGACAATACCAATTATAAGTATATTATTTTTATATGGAGGTCTTTCTATAGGAAATATTATTTTATTATTTCTATTTTATTTAGTGACAGCTATATTGTTAGGAAGCATAGGATTGTTTAGCTCAGCATATTTTAAAAAGGCTGTAACAGCTACTGTAACTAGTTATTTTGTGATGCTTTTATTAACAGTAGGAACAATTTATGTTGTAACTGTTGGAGTAAGAATATTTGATACTGAATTAACTCTCGAGACAGTAAAATGGATTGCAAGATTATTGTATATTAACCCATTTACAGGTTTAACAGCGATATTATCACAACAACTTGGTGCTGATATTTTCTTAGGTGATATTGCGAATATTACTTTTATAAAAAGAACAATAATATATAATTTGAGCTTTGATTTATTATTTTCTTTTTTGCTATTATACTTAACGACATTAAAAATAAATCCTATGAAGGGAATCAAAATATTCAAGTAAAACTATGAGTTATCTTACTAGAAGTTACTAAATAAAAACATTAAAATATATTAAAAAAGGAGTTGAGTAAAATGCATGTATGGATTAAATTTCAAAATAACAAAAAAATAATTAGTGTAATTAGTATAGAATTATCAAAAAAAAGTATTACTGGACGTAGCGGAACAAATGAATTTGGAGAAACACTTGGTAAATACGATAGTCCAGAAAGAGCTGAGGATATATTTAATGAAATTTGTGAATTTATAGCTAAAGGTGAAGAGAAAGTATTTAATATGCCTATTAAATAAGGAGAGAGAATATGTTAGAAGAACTAATGAAAAAAGGTTATGGTAAAAAAGAGAAATATAATTGTGCTCAAAAGATATTATATGGAGCAAATGAAGCATATAATTTAAAATTAGACGAAAAAGCACTTAGTTTAGCTGCTGGTTTTGGTGGTGGAATGGCAATAGAAAGCGTATGTGGAGCATTAACAGCTTCTATTATGGTGTTAAGTAATTTATTTAAAGACAAATATGAAAAAGAGGATTTTAGAAAAATAATATCTCAATTTTTAGATACATACAAAAATAAAATGGGGGACATAAATTGTAGAGAATTAAAGGATAGATACTACAATGAAGTTGTAAAATGTGATGAAATAATAGTACAAGCAGCGCAGCTATTAGATTATTTTGTGAAAACTAACTAGAGATTAATAACAATAGCATTTGTTATACTAAATATTTTTATCTTGACTATTAAATGAATTTATAATAACAAATTATGGTCAATTGACTATAAATTTAAAAGCAAATTTTTATTTTAGTAAAACAGCAGGCATACCGAATCGGTATGCCTGTTATTTCATGGATAACTTATAACCAGAAAAGCCTATATTAAATGTTTATTTAAATCTTTCATAGGAGTAAGTGACTTACATATATCATAGATATAATTCTCTCCCATTAGTGATTTAATTGTAACCAAATACTTCCTTTTAAAATATAATATATAGATGGAACATTGTATAAAATAGAATACTATGAGTTTATACAAAATTGTTTTATTAATAATCCCCATATTATTCATAGAAAATTATGAGCAGTGAACTAAAATCTATGATTTTATGTGAATCGCTTACTCATATGAAGGAACTGAATAGGAGATTCATTAACAAGGCATCCTTCTGATTATAACAAGGCGAAAGATGTCCCTCATCTCTATAGGTAGCAGGTATCGATTATATTTAACAGTCGGTGAGCAATTGCGCCTTGTTGAAACGGTGTGTTGCAATTACTACGTAATTTCCTTCGTTGTTATAAGAGATCCATTAAATTCTTGACATACCAACTCGGTATGCCTTCGAATTCACTGAAATCTTCTAATTCAGAAACTTACAGCATATTATCGGGAGTTATATGAATAATCAGGGATAATATAGATATTTTGAAAGGAGGTTTTTAAAATTATTGAAATAGCTTTATTTTTTTTATTAACCTATCTGACATATATAAACGAACAAAATGATAAACAAGAAGATGAAGAAAAATCAAACTTTCTATCATATATAGCTAATTTGGCAGACAAGGCTGAAAATTATAAAAATGAGCTAGATAAAAAACTTCAAGAGGACAATGAGGAAGATACCGAAGTAATACAAGAAACAGAAGAAATCTATCATGTACCAATTCAAAGCATGGAGCTTGATGATAAAGAACAATATAAAGAAGTAGTTGATGATGTAGAGCTTGTAGAACCTACTAATACTGAATTAAAAGAAAGCATAGAAGATATTAAAGATACACTAGAGGTATTAGAGGAAAAATTGCAACAAAACCAAGTAGTTAAAGATGATAAACCTACTTTAATACAGCCGCAAATTGTTGCAGAAGAGTTACAGAGCAAAGAGTTAAAAGAAGAGCATGATAAACAATCAACTATGACTACTGAAGTAGAACGAGAAATAAAACAAGAGGTTAAAAAAGAGCAAATAATAGAAAGAAAAAATAAAATAATTCCAATAAATTATGATGATTTAAATACAAGTATTTTAGCTAAATTAAATTCAAATACCTTTATTTAAGAAAGAAGGTATATAATGAATTTATATAAAATTCTTGAAGATTTAAATTACGAGTTATTAAGTGAAAATGAAAACATAGAGATAAAAAATATTTCATACGATTCAAGAAGAGTTACAAAGGGAACTTTATTTATATGTATAAAAGGATATAAATATGACGGTCATGATTATATAAATAGTGCTGTAAATAATGGTGCTTTGGCAGTAATTGTAGAAAGAGATGAGTTAATTAATCCAATTCTTAAGAAAAAAGTTACATTTATTAAAGTTGAAGATACTAGAAAAGCATTATCAAAGGTTGCAAGTAAATTTTATGGTAATCCCTCTAGTGAACTTAAAGTTATTGGTATTACAGGGACTAATGGTAAAACATCAGTTTCATATTATATATCAGAGATTCTAAAATTATCAGGTAAGAAAACAGGGATAATAGGAACTATAAACAATGTTTGTGGAGATGAAATTTTAGACATAGTAAGAACAACTCATACTACACCAGAAGCCCCCCAAATTCAGTGTATGTTAAGAACTATGGTAGAAAAAGGTGTTGAATTTGTTTGTATAGAAGCTACATCTATGGGTTTAAAACTGAACAGAGTAGATGACTGTAATTTTGATATAGCAGTATTCACAAATTTAACAAGAGATCATTTAGATGACCATAAGACAATGGAAAATTACAAAAACTGCAAAAAACAACTATTTAGATTGAGCAAATTTTCTGTTATTAATTTAGATGATAATGTAGGAAGAGAAATAATTAATGAAACTACAAATGGGTATATTACATACGGCTTAAACAAATATGCTGATATATATGCTCATGATATTAAAACTACTAATCAAGGGACGAAGTTTATTATGACTTATAAAGGTGAAAATAAAGATGTTCAGATTTATATACCTGGTAGATTTAGTGTTTATAATGCATTAGCAGCAACAGGTGTATGCATACGTCTTGGACTAAAAATAGATGACATTATTAATGGTTTAGCCTCTATAACAAATGTTAAAGGTAGGTTTGAAACTATAAAAGCTGAAAATGGCAGTAGTATAATTGTTGATTATGCACATACACCAGATGCATTAGAAAATGTACTTAAAACAGCTAGAGAATTTAAAAAAGGAAAACTAATATTAGTTTTTGGATGTGGAGGAAATAGAGATAAAACAAAACGACCATTAATGGGTAAAATTGCATCAAAACTTGCAGATTTGTGTATCATAACTTCTGATAATCCAAGAGAAGAAGATCCACAAAATATAATTAAAGATATAATAAAAGGCATGAATAATGTAAATAGCGAATGTATAATAATAGAAGATAGAAAAAAAGCAATAAGATTTGCATTAACTCAAGCTAATAATAATGATATAGTAATAATTGCTGGAAAGGGACATGAAACTTATCAAGAAATAAATGGAGATGTAATTCCCTTTGATGATTGTGAAATTGTTAAAAAATATCTAAAAACATAGTATTCCTAGATTTTTCTAGGAAACTATTTATATTATTATAGGACAAGCTTTTGATATATTTAAACTTATTAAATTCGAAAAAAGGATATTTAATAAAAAATATAGAAATAAGAATGATATATAGTATTATTTATAAAAAATATCAACAGATCTTTGATGTATTATTATAATGGAAAAGATTAGCTTGAATATAGTTAAGTTGGTATAAGGAAAATAATATATAAACATAAACTTATAAGTTTAGCAATAAGAAGTACAAGTCATTATGTGGAGTAGATTATGAACAAAAATATTAAAATAGGGGTTTTTACTGATGTTCATGGGAATCTTCCTGCTTTATTAGCTGGACTGAATTTTTTAGACAAACAACATTGTGACTACATATATCATACTGGAGATGCAATAGGATTTGGACCGTTTTCCAGAGAATGTATTGAGATGATAACGGATTTACCCAATATTCATGCTATAATGGGTAATCATGAACAGTATTTTATTTATGGTATACCTTGTAGTGTAAGAGATTTAGAAAAAGTCCATCATAGGTGGGTCAATTCTACAGTTCGTCCGTTGGGAGATGTAATATCTAAGCTTAAATATGTAGAATATCTAACTGTTAATGATACAAGAATAGCATTTATGCATTATGGTATGTTAAATGAAAATAAATTTAACAGAATCATAGAGAAACCAAATGGTAATAATTTAGATATTTTATTTAACAATATAGATGCAGATATTATTTTTTATGGACATAATCATGAAAGCTCAGATATTATAGGGAAAAAAAGATATATTAACCCTGGTTCAATGGGTTGTTCAAGAGATTCTTATGCAAGATTAATAATAATAGAATTTAATTCAAGAAAATATAAAATAACAAAACATAAAATATTATATGATAAATCTGATTTGTTTATACAGTTAAATGAAAGAGATGTTCCGGGTAAAGAATATATTGCCGAAGCATTTTTTGGACTTAGTAATAGTAAAAATTTATACGATTAAAAAACGGGTAAATAAGTATTTATTTATCTGTTTTTTTATGAGGTGCAATTCACGTTTACTTCTAGGATCGAATTAAGTATGAGTTACAGAAATAATTTTTAACAACTATTATAAACACAAAAGAAGGATATCAAAACTAATTTATCGAATATATGTTCTATATGCAGAATTTCAGGAAACTATTGATGTTTTTATTTAGTAGAAGTTATACTAACATAGGAGTGATTTTATGAAAATCAAATTAATACATACCGGTGATATTCACATAGGCAGAGAATTTAAGAATTTTTCCAATTATATTAATTATGGACAAATGAGACGAAATGATATATTAGATACGTTTATGAATATAATTAATAGAGCTAAGGAACAAAATTCTAATCTTTTATTAATTGCTGGAGATTTTTTTGATGAAAATACTTGTAACATTGGAGATTTAAAACTAATAAATGATGAATTTAAGAAACTAAAGAATATAAAAATTTTAATATGTGCAGGTAATCATGATCCAATAGATGACAGATCATTATATAAGCTAGTTAATTGGGCAGAAAATGTACACATTTTTTCAAATTGTAATGCTATTGAAGAGAAAGATTTTGATGATATTAATACATCAATTTATTCAGTTAGCTGGAAAACTAAAGAAAGACAAGATAACATATTAAAGAATATTCAAATAAAAGATTATAGTAGAATAAATATTCTAATGGTACATGGTGATATGACTAACAGCGATTCAAAATACTTACCATTGAATAAGGATGATTTGTTAAGAAGTGGATTTGATTATATAGCAATGGGACATATTCATAAGCATATTGCTTATTATGATAATTTATGTTATTGTGGAAGTCCTGAACCATTAGATTTTGGTGAAACTGGTGAGCATGGAGTAGTAGAAGTTATTCTAAGTAAACAGATATCAAATATGAAATTTATACCATTAAGTAAGAGAAGATATCATGCATTAGAAATAAAAATTAATCCCGAAATGAATCAAATTGATGTTTTAGAGGCAATAAAAGCTAATATGAATACAATTAATAGAAAAGAAGATATTTATAAAATAAAGCTGACAGGAATTAGAGATAACAGTTTAAAGCTTGATATAGATCAATTTAAAACTAAGATAAGTAATTTAGTACAATTTGTTCAAATAATTGATGAAACTAAATCAGACTATGATTTAGATCAACTATATTTAAACAATAAACATAATATAATAGGATGTTTTATCAAGGAAATGAAGACTAAAGATTTAAATAACCCAGTAGTTAAAGAAGCTTTGTATATAGGATTAGAATTATTATTAAGTGAAAAGGTGAATATATAATGATTATAAAAGAGCTTAATTTAATATCTTTTGGTAAGTTCAAAAACAAAAAAATAGAACTAACTGAGGGAATAAACATAATATATGGAAATAATGAATCTGGGAAGACAACTATACACAGCTTTATAGAAGCAATGTTTTATGGATTTTTTAATCCTAACACAAAAACAAAAAGATATACTCAAAAATATGATAGTTATTTACCGTGGAATTATAGTGATTATAGAGGAATATTAAAATATAAAGTTAATAATCAAACATATAGAATAGAGAGAAACTTCCTTAAAGGAAATGATGATGTAAAGATATTTGATGAAGATTTAGGAGAAGATATTAGCTCTCAATTTAATTATAACAAGGTTATAAGATTATACGAACCTTTTTCTTTACATTTAGGCATTAATAATACTATATATAAAAATACAATAAGTATTAATCAGTCACAAAGTAGGATTACAAATGATTTTGCAAAGCATGTAAAAGATAATTTGGTCAATATTGGACAATCCTTAGATGAAGATATTTCAGTTAATAGAGTTTTGCAAAAACTAGATGATGGTATAAAAGAAATAGGAACAAAAGGAAGAGTTAAATCCCCATATGGAAGTTTAGTACTTGAAATTGAGGACTTAAAAGCTGAAGAAAATTTAGCCGAGGAAAGAGAAGAAGCTATTAGAGATTATGAAAAACAGCTATTAGCATTAGGTGATGAAATTAAATTAACTGAGAATAAAAGGGATGAAATAATAAATATATTAGAATTATTAAAAGACAGTGAAATTACTAGACAGTATTTAGAAGCAAAAACACTAATAGAAAGTATAGATGATTTAGAAAAAAGTATCAAAAAATTAAATAAATATGAAGATATTAGCTTAGAGGATAGAGACTTATTAATAAGATTTGAGGATAATGTCAAATATATTAAAGAAAGTATAGAAGTTTCTAAAAATAAATATGATGAAACAAAGAATAAACTAAAGGAAGTAAGTTTTGATATTAACAAAGTCTTAAATGATAATCAAAGTAGTGATAATTCTAATGAAGAAGATTTTATGTCAGTTTTAGTAAGTAAAAATAAAAAACTAAAGGTATTGAAATTGTTTAGATGGGCAGCTGTATTAATAACACTTGGGTCAATATATTTAGGATATATTGAAGATGTTAAATACAGCATTGGAGCAATATTATCTTTTATTGTAATACTGATTATAAGTTTTAATAGCACTAACCTAAATAAAGACATACAACATTTATCAAATAAATATGGTAAAAATAATAGCAAAAATAGTGAAAGTACTGTTAATAAGCAAATAACTAACATATTACAAGAAAAAATAAATCAAGAATATGAAGATATATCTATACTTAAAAGTAGATTGAGCAAGGAGTATAAAAATATTGAATTTGTATTAAACAGAAACAAAACAGATAGTATAGAGGGTTATCATAAAGCTGTAGAATTAAAAAATAAACTTCTTAAACAAAAAGAAGAAGCAGCTAACAAAAAAATACTTTTAAAACAATTGTTAGGAAATAAAACAATACAAGACTTAAAGCAAAAAATGGAAGCTGCTGGGGATATAGATTTATGTCAAATTAAAAACTATAATAAAGAAGAGCTTGAAAGCAACCTAAAAGAAAAAGATGAGTATATTAATAAATTTAAGAATAGACAATTGATATATCAAGAGAAGATAAAAGATATACGATTAACTAAAAGGTTGTTAGTAGATATACATGAAGATATAATAGGAAAGAAGAAAAAATTACATAAATTATCAAATAAGCTAAATTCATTAAAGCTAGCGAAAAATACAATTGAGGAGATATCAAAAGATATACATAAGGACTTTGCACCAAAACTAAATAAAATGGTTAATGAAATTACAAGTAGCATAACGAATGATAAATACAATGAAGTGAAGATGTCCGAAAATATGGATGTTAGAGTTGTTGATCCATCAAGTAGTAGATTAGTAAGTATAGAGGATTTAAGCGGAGGTACTATAGATCAGTTTTATTTTGCAGTTAGATTAGGAATAATTGATTTATTAAGTGAGAATAAAAACATACCATTATTATTAGATGATAGCTTCATACAATATGATAATATAAGACTACATAACATATTAAAGGTGATTAATAATATAAGTAATACTAAACAGATATTATTATTTACATGCCATTATAGAGAAAAAGAATATTTTGATAAATTAGGGTTAAAGTACAACTATATTAATGTATAACATTAACTGTTGTAAAACTGTAAAAATAGCCAAATATTCATTAAAGTTAAAGTTTAAGTTTAAGCAGTGAAATCAAATAATAAAGCAGAAGAAACATTGTACTAATTACTAGAAAATTTATGGGTTCTAAATAAAAAACAAGTACGGTTAAATGATTAGAGGTGATATATATGTCCATTTATGCAATAGGAGATACACATTTTGATTTTACAAACAAAAAGCCAATGGGTATATTTGGCGAGAAATGGATAGACCATGATAAGAAGATTATTGATAACTGGAAGCAAACAGTAAAAGAAGAAGATTTAGTTCTTATTCCAGGAGACATATCATGGGCATTAAAACTGAAAGAAGCATATAATGATTTAAATATAATTGATAAATTGCCTGGGAAAAAAGTTTTAATAAAGGGAAATCATGATTACTGGTGGGAAACAAAAGCTAAACTTAAAGCATTAGATTTACAAACAATAGAGTTTATTCAAAATGACTGCTTTATATACAATAATATCGCTATATTTGGAACTAGAGGCTGGTTGTCAAAGGATAGTGATGAATTTAAGCAAAAAGATATAAAAATCTATAGCAGAGAACTTAATAGATTAGAATTATCACTAAGCTCTTTAAAAGATAAAGATGTAGATAAAAAAATAGTTATGATACACTATCCACCATTTAATATTGATAGCACACCAAATGAATTTGTTGATGTAATGAAAAAATATGGAGTAGATATATGTCTTTATGGTCATTTACATTCAGAAGGACACAAATATGTAACAGAAGGTATAATAAAAGATATAGATTTTCAATGTGTATCAAGTGATTTTATAGATTTTAAACTAAAGAAAATAATATAACAGGAGTTGGTTTTATGGTTAATGAGTTAGAAGTTAAGGTTCTAAATATAGAAAAGCAGGATATAATAAACAGACTAGAAGCACTAGATGCTAAATTAGTTAAGCATGAACATCAAGAGAATACAATTTTTGATACAGAAGATAGATTTGTAAAAAATAAGTTAAATGGTTATTTAAGAATAAGAGAAAAGAAAAATTTAAAGACGAATAAAACTGAATGTATTTTTACACTTAAAAGAAATGTATCTCATGATGAATTAAGAAGAAATATAGAGATAGAGACAAAATTTGAAGACAAAGAAGCTTTGATGGAAATATTACAGTTGATAAATGTAAAAAAATTACATAAAGGAACAAAAGAGAGGATTTCTTATGAAAAAGACGGTATTCTATTTGAAATAGATACATGGGACAAGGATACTTACCCTGACACTTATATGGAGTTGGAAGTTAAAAATACAGATGATTTAAAGAAAGCAATAGATATGCTAGATTTAAAAGAAGAGGATGTAACAACTAAATCATTTGATCAGCTTAGAAAAGATATTGGAATGGAAGTGCTGTAAAACATTTCATCTCATTCGTGGTTATAGTAAATATTCTCGGGCGTGTAAATAATTTTGTGTATTCTCTCTCTAATAGCAAAGATTGAAATTGTCGAAAACCCCTGTGTAAGAATTTAACATTTCATCGAACAATCTGTTCACACTTGATTATTGTCATGTATAGTATTCTTTAGTTCTTAACTAATAACAGGATAAGGCTATGCTGAAGAATAACTTGAGTGTTTATTAGTTTCTGTACTTGAACGTGGGCAACTGCTTTGTCCGTTTTACGTTCAAGGGAGAACTAATGTGATAAGCCTCAGGGGGTTGGGGACAGTTTTATTATTTAGTATATTTTGTCTGTCAACTCCTGAATTTGTAAATCTTTAGCCATCTTTTTTACTCCCTTACTTTTAATATAATGAACTGAGTTTCTTAATATAAAAAATTTTCAAAATGAAAAATTCTATTTTTAGTATACCTCAACTATTATTAATTTCTAGACATAATTTACATTGTGCTACATTAATTTCTCAACCTTTCCCCACTCTTTAGCACAAAAATAAAATGCGTTCTGCTGATAATCTCAATCTTATCAACTAACGCATTAAATATATCTTTATCAAATTCTGCTAATAAACTACCCCTATTGCTTAATACCTCAATAATATCAAGATACCTATAATCTGCGGAATCTTTAATATTATTATTTATGTAATTAATCTGTAATACACCAATATGTTACTGCATAAAAATGCCATTATAAACATTTTTTCTATTTATCTTTCTTTTTGACAAAGATGTAAAAGTCGTCAGAGATTCAACAAGACAACAAAAAACATGGCATAACTCATTGAAAACAGTAGAATTATAAATATTTTTAAATTTTGAAATAACTCTTGATAAAATAGGAAATCATTTTACAAATCCGGGTATTTCTATAAACAAAAAACCTCCCCCTAATATAATCTTTATACTTATATTAGCAAATCCTAATAGTGCCTTTCTCAAAGTATCTATGAATTGATTCTGTTATAAATTTATACTGTTCTTTTGCACAAATTTTTCTTGATGATCTGATTTCTCATAATGAGTGGTTTTAGTTTAGTTCCATTTTCTTCTTTGTTTATATTATATCAACTATTGTAGGGTATAATATCAATAATAGATAAACTTTGCATCAATAAATCTTGAATTTTGTTGATGTATTGTTGATTTTCATGGTGTATACTATAGTAAATACAATTTTTGAAATGGAGAGAATAAATTTGTTTAAAATATTAGTAGTTGAGGATGATACAGAAATTCGCCAACTTTATACGAAAATATTACGTAGAAATAATTATGATGTTATTGAAGCTTGTGATGGGTATGAGGCTCTTACTATATTAGAAACTAATCTTATAAATCTAATTGTCACAGATATCATGATGTCTAAGATGGATGGTTTCGAACTATTAACATCTCTTAGAAGCGCGGGATATACTATGCCTATTCTAATGATAACTGCAAAAGATTCCTTCGATGATTTACAGCAGGGATTTCTTTCAGGTGCCGATGATTACATGACTAAGCCTATCAATATCAATGAAATGGTTCTAAGGGTACAAGCACTCCTTAGAAGAGCTGAAATGGCTACTGAACATCGATTTGTAATTGGGAAAACAGTTTTTGAATATGATTCATATACAGTAATTGACAATAGCTTTGAACAAATACTACCACAAAAAGAATTTCTTCTTCTTTTTTATTTGATTTCAAATTGTGGTAAAGCCTTTACAAGATTGCAATTAATGGATGAAGTATGGGGATACAGTACAGAGACTGATCCTCACACAGTAGATGTACATATAAACAGGTTACGTAATCGATTTAATGACAATCCAGACTTTGAAATTATTACTATTCGTGGTATGGGATATAAAGTGGTGAAAAAACATGAATAAAAACAACAAAAAATTAACTTTAACAGCATTTGCTTACTGTTTAAAAATTCTTGTCAATTCTATTTTAGGAACAACGCTTCTGTTGGGTGGAAGTATATTTGTTATTACATCTTTTAGCTGTACAACCGGAGCCGTACAAGCTAATATTGGTATTTTGTTCATACTAATTGTAAATGTTGAATTATTATGCCCCTATCTTCTTGTAAGGCAATTAGTAAAGCCATTAGAAAAGTTGAATCGGGCATCTGCAAAGTTAGCAAAAGGAGAATTTAACGTTAACTTAGATTATTCCGGAAAAATATCTGAAATGCAACAGGTCTTTTTAAATTTTAAGACTATGACCGAAGATTTATCTTCAATTGAAACATTACGTTCTGATTTTGTATCAAATGTTTCTCATGAATTTAAAACTCCGTTAACTGCCATTGAAGGCTATGCAACACTTTTGCAAAATCCAGATATGTCCCCGGAAGAGATAGTAGAAAACACGAATAGAATATTGTACAATACCAAACGACTCTCCTCGCTTATCGGAAATATTTTAATGTTAAACAAATTAGATAATCAAACTTTGCAACCAGAAATCACAACGTATCGACTAGATGAGCAAATTCTTCAAATTTTATTACAACAAGAAAATGTATGGAACGTCAAAGCACTTGATTTTGAATTAAATCTTAAAGAAATTACTTTTAGTGGACCTGAAATGCTTCTATATCATGTGTGGTCAAACTTAATTAGTAATGCTGTCAAATACAGTTTACACAGTGGTACTATTGAAATTAGTTTAACGTCTGTCGAAAATAAAATAATCTTTTCTATTCATGATAATGGTATCGGAATAGCTTCATCGGATATGCAACACATTTTCGAAAAATTCTATCAAGCCGATACTTCACATAAAAGTGATGGTAATGGTCTTGGACTTGCCCAAGTAAAAAAGATATTAGATATAACCGGAAATCAAATATCTGTAAAAAGTGAACTAGGAAAAGGTTGTACTTTTAATGTATTTCTTAATACCTTTGAGATATAAGAAAATAGAAAACAATGATAAAAATCTCCATCACTTATTAGCGATGGAGATTTTTTTGAAAGTGAAATAAGCATTCTTTACAAAGTTGATTTAAAATTGATATTGAATTGATAATGTGTTTACTTTGATACGTTATCATTAGGTTATCCAATAAAGAACATTGGAAATACAAATATGAAATTTGAGAGGGGATATTTATGAATACAAAATTTGACGAAGCAATTAAAAACCGACTAACATCTGGATTTAAAAACTGGAACATGGGCTATGAGGCATGGCTGGAATGGTGTGATACGCTTTATGAACCTGATGCACATTACAATCTACAATATAACGGAGCGCTTAAAAGATTAACACTTCAAGAATATAAAGACATGATGGGTGAATTCTTTGCCGCATTTGATATAGAACTAGGTGAATTTAAAAATATGCTTATTGAAGATGGTTGGTGTGCTATTCGATATGTTGTTTATATTACAAACAAAAAAACTGGCAAAAAAATAACACAAAACACAATGGAGTTTGTAAACTTTAAGGAAAATCCTGAACCAATTGGTGTTAGAGTTAAAGAAGGCTTTGCACTCTCTGATGCTCCATTGGCATAGAAACAAATCATATTTATTCTGATTAAACTTATTTAGTAAAAAAAAAGGTGATAAGGTCTGAATTTAAAGGCTTCTCACCTTTTTTATTTCAAATAGCAATATTATTGGAATTTTTACATTTCTTTCAATATCTTCTTAAAAACACATTGCTTTAAAATTTCACCATGTAATTCAACTAATATTTTTCTAATAAGTTCATTTATTTACCTCATTAAATTAAATTTATTTTATAACATAACCCAAACTTAAAAAAGAAATTACTTCATTTAATGCTTTCTTGTTATCTTTTCTAAAGTTGAAGATTGTCTTGTCATCTGGCGTTAACTCATTTATTAGCCACATTACTTCTATATTTTTTTTGCATTCTTTTTCTAACTTTCTTGAATTTCTTATGCCATTAAAATACTCATATATGTATAATTTCAATAAATCCGTTGGATTGTATGGTTTTCTACCTGTTGTTTTTGGTTTTGCATATTTTAACCCTAATTTTTCTGTATTAAGACCTTCTACAATGCATCTATTATCTTCAGCTATCATATCTTCAAATGATGATGGTATCATATTTATTTAGTTTCTATTTTTTCCTTTTATATATCTTTGCATGTTTTTCGTCCTTTTTTATTTCAATTATATCATATATTGGCTATTTTCTAATGGTTTCATCATATTTTATTAGTATTTATTTTGTTTGTTTTTATGCAGTCTGCCGTTCCTTGTGATTCAGATTACGACCCAAACAAAGGTATACAGTTAAGGGTAAAAGCACCCTTTAATATAATTAATAGCGGTACTGTTTTAGCTTTAGAAAGAGCAGTTGAATTATCATAGTTTAAAAGAAATAGCAGAAGGAGCTACTGTATTCTATAATAGTTACACTAAATCTAAAAAATAATACAATAGAACAAGTGAAATAAAAAGTTAAAAGTATTCAAAAGAGGAAAGTAATAAGATAAAGTATAATAATAACCATCTGGTAGCTTAGGAAAAAATATAAAAATAAAAGTCAGTCAAGAGCGACTGACTTTTAACGCGGCGTTAGCCGTTTTGTTTATAACTACATGACTACTCTAAAAATTAATCTTATTTTTCCTCATAGAAATTGATAAAACTATACCTATACTAATCATATTAGACAATAGGAATGTACCTCCATAGCTGATAAAAGGAAGTGGAATACCCGTTACTGGGGTTAGCCCCATAGTCATTCCTATATTTTCTAATATATGAAATGTTATAAGTGAAGTTATACCTATTATAGTAAGCGAAGCGAATAAATCCTTTGCTTCCCTAGCATTTTTTATTAACCTGTATATAAGTATAAAGAATAAAAGTAGTATTATGCATCCTCCGATAAAACCAAAGGATTCTCCAATAACTGAGAATATAAAATCAGTATGCTTTTCAGGTAAATATCCACTTTTAATAAATCTAGCTTCATTAGATATCAGCCTGCCAAATAACTCTCCTGAGCCAATAGCGATTTTAGAATGATATACTTGGTATCCTGCTCCAGATGTATCTATAGCGGGGTTTAAAAATACAAGTATTCTATTTTTTTGATATTTCCCCAAATTCATCCAAACAAAAGGTATACTGATTAATCCTAAACCAATGGAATATAAATAATACTTTATTTTTACACCTGCTATAAATAACATAATAACAGTGTAGAAAATGAAAACAGTAGCAGTTCCTAAGTCAGGTTGTTTTAAAACTAATGCAACTGGAACAAAAGCAAAGATTAGAACTTTTAATAGTACACGAAGTTCATTTATATGTTCACTATTTTTATCTATATATTGAGCTAGTGAAATTATAATTCCTATTTTTGCAATCTCAGAAGGTTGAAATCTTATAGGACCAATAATCAACCAACTTCTTGCCCCCCAAGTAGTGTCGCCTTTTCCAATAATTAAAACTGCTAATAACAAGAGATTGCAAAAAATATAAATAGGTAAATATAGTTTTCTAAGTAGATCATAGTTTATAGTACATAAAACAAGAATAGCTACAATACCAAGAATAAAAGCTATACCTTGAGGTTTAAGATATCGCATATAACCAGCACTAGATTCTAATGTGGCAAGATAAATAACAACGAAACCACATGCATTTAATAAAAGAACATCCAAAAATAATATAATATCAAAATTTTTCCATAACTTTTTTTCAAATCCAAACATAATATATCCTTTCAATTTTATAATGTAAAATAGTACTAATATACTATTCTACATTATAACATATTTAAATAACAAAAGCTTTAATTAGTATAAAAATTTCCACCTAAATTTAACAAATATTTTTAACTCTGATTATTCATACTATTTTAAATAGTGTAAGTAAGTTATGTTACAGTATGTGGTATAATAATAACAATAATTAGAATAGAAATTATGTTATGTTGTATATAGAAAGGAAGAGATTATGTTTAAAATAGGTTGTCACTTATCTATATCAAAAGGATATTATAAAGCAGGATTACAAGCAGTAGATATTAATGCAAATACATTTCAATTTTTCACAAGAAACCCCAGAGGAGGAAAAGCAAAAGCTCTTGATATGGATGATATAAATAAATTTTCAGAGCTTGTGAAAGAACATGATTTTGGAGTATTATTTGCACATGCACCATATACAATGAATTTGAGCTCAGATAAAGAGGATATAAGAGATTTTGCAAAGAGTGTTTTAAAAGATGATTTAAACAGATTAAAATTGTTCCCAAAATCATATTATATATTCCATCCTGGAAGCCATTTAAAACAAGGTTCAGATAAAGGCATTGAATACATAGTAGAGGCTTTAAATGAAACTTTAACAGAGGATAATGAAATAACAATACTATTAGAAGGTATGGCAGGAAAAGGAACTGAAATCGGCAGAAATATGGAAGAGTTAAAGAAAATAATTGATGGTGTGAAATACAATGAAAATTTAGGTATATGTATAGACACATGTCATTTATATTCTTCTGGTTTTGATATAGTAAATGATTTAAATGGTGTTATAGATAGCATAGATAAGATAATTGGCTTTGATAGAGTTAAGGCAGTTCATTTAAATGACAGCAAAACTGAATTCGCTTCGAATAAAGATAGACATGAGCTTATTGGAAAAGGAACTATTGGGATGGAGGCGATAGTAAATATTATCAATCACCCATATCTTAGAGAATTGCCATTTAATTTAGAAACACCCAACGATGTGAAAGGTCATAAAGAAGAAATTGAAATGCTAAGAACTGCATATAAATAAAGGATTTGATATTAATGAATTTAAAAGAATATATTATAAAAAAATCAAACGAATTAAGTATTGATATTGTTGGTTTTGCTAATACAGAACCTTTTGAAAGAGCTAATGAAGCTCTAATTCAAAGAAGGGACAAAAACTATTCTTGTGAATTTGAGGAAGCAAATATAAAAATTAGATGTAATCCAAGATTATACTTGGAAAATGCAAAATCATTCATAACTATAGGACTTGCGTATAATAATAATTATGAAATTAATAGTAAACCTAATTTACCAGGTAAATTATCAAGAACTACATGGGGAATGGATTATCATAAGGTTTTAAAGAATAAATTAAATGAGTTAGCAAATGAGATAAAAAAAGTTAAAACTTTTAATTATAAAATATGTGTAGATACATCACCACTAATAGATAGAGAAGTAGCAGCTATATCAAATATAGGTTGGTTTGGGAAAAATTGCTCAATTATAAATGATACATATGGGTCATTTATATTCATTGGATATCTAATAACAGATTTAGATTTAGATATTTTAGATACTAATACTAATAGTAAGTGCGGCAGCTGTAATTTATGTATAAAAGCTTGTCCAACAGGAGCTTTGAAAGGAAATTATGAATTTGACGCTAATAAATGTATTTCATATTTAACACAGACAAAAAATAAAATACCATATAAATTGCGTGAAAAAATGGGAACGAGCATATACGGGTGTGATATATGTCAATTAGCATGTCCGATTAATCATCAAGCAAAACTAAGTAAACATACAGAATTTATACCAATAAAAACATCTAATTTCATAGATATAAAAGAATTGCTTTTTATGAGTAAAAAAGAATTTGAGCAGAAATATAGTGAAATGTCTGGAGGTTGGAGAGGAAGAAATATATTGAGAAGAAATGCAATTATAGCATTAGGAAATTTAAAAAATAAAGAAGGGTTAGAGTTGTTAAAGAAAACAATAAAAGACCCTAGTCCAATGATTAGAGAATATTCAGCATGGTCAGCATTAAGAATTGATAAAAATGAAGGTGAAAAATTAATACTAGAACATGTAAACAATGAAAAAGACGAAAATGTTTACAAAGAAATACATAAACTAATTTCTCAAAAATAAAAAATAATTGTTAAAAATATTAAAAATTATTAAAAATTACTTTTTTGCTTTACTAAATATATATTTTAGATATATTATATAAATAGGCAAACGTTTACACGATATATTACAATTAATTTTTTGAGCTTAAATTTAGGCTAAATTAGTATAGGGAGGATTTTTTTATGTCAAACGTACATGAATTAAACTTTTTAAAGGATGAAATACAGGGGTTAAAGGATCAAGGGGTATACAGAAAGCTTCCAGTGTTAGAAGGAGCAAATGAAGCGGAAATTATTCTTAATGGTAAGAAGGTTATAAATCTTTCTTCTAATAATTACTTAGGATTTGCAAATCACCCAAGATTAAAAAAAGCAGCCATAGAAGCTGTAGAAAAATATGGTGTTGGGTCTGGAGCGGTTAGAACTATTGTTGGTAATATGGACATACATGAAAAAATGGAAGAAATTTTAGCTGAGTTTAAAAGAGAAGAAGCAGTAATGGTATTTCAATCAGGATTTAATTGTAATGCAGGTACTATTCAGGCTATAACAAAAAAAGGCGATTTAATAATATCAGATGAATTAAATCATGCTAGTATAATTGATGGAACTAGATTAAGTAAAGCAGACAGAACGATATTCAAGCACTCTAACATGGAAGACTTAGAGAGAGTTTTAAAAGAAAATAGAGACAAATATAGAAATGTGCTTATCATAACTGACGGAGTTTTCAGTATGGACGGAGATATAGCTAAATTACCTGAAATAGTAGAATTAGCTGAAAAATATGATGCTCTTACATATGTAGATGATGCACATGGTTCAGGAGTATTAGGTGAATCTGGAAGAGGTACAGTAGACCACTTTGGATTACATGGAAGAGTTGATTTCAGTATTGGAACATTATCAAAAGCAATAGGTGCAATAGGAGGTTATGTTGCATGTAGCAAAGTTGGTCAAGAATGGTTAAATCATAGAGGTAGACCAATTCTATTTAGTACATCATTACCACCAGCAGCAGTTGGAGCAATAATAGAAGCTGTTAAAATGCTTATGGAAACTACAGAATTTACAGATAGACTATGGGATAATGCTAAATACTTTAAAGAGAAATTAGGCAAACTAGGATTTAATACAGGTCATAGCGAAACTCCAATAACACCGGTTATAATAGGTGACGAAGCAAAAGCTATGGAGTTCAGTAAAAAATTATTAGAAAAAGGAGTATTTGTATCAGCTATAGTATTTCCAACTGTTCCAAAAGGTACAGGTAGAGTTAGATGTATGGTAACAGCAGGACATACAAAAGAACAACTAGATAGAGCAGTAGCAACATTTGAAGAAGTTGGAAAAGAAATGAATATATTATAAGAATAGATTTAAAAAGGATTGACTTGAGTAGTCAATCTTTTTTTTTATAATGAGAAAGTTCTATTTTTTTAATAAGGGTTCAAAAAAATTGTTAAAATAGCTAGGAAAGCCTTTGAGGGAAGTGTAGCTCAATGTTTTTGTGTTGAAGCCATACAAGACATTTTTTTTACTCGGAGATGCCTGTATTTTTCTGATTATATAAAGATGAAAAAATATAGGCATCAATGTCGTGGTCAAAAAATGTCATGTGGCTTCTAAAGAATTGATTGGTTTGATAATTTAGGTTAGTCTTTGTGAGTGCGAAGTTAATACATGATGGTTATTCGTTACGAATGGATTGGGGCACGAATCTGAGAATCTTTGCTGTTCCTGTAAAGAAGAAATTTTTTTCATATAAAAAAAGCATTGAAAAAATTACTTCTTAAAAGTCACCTACAAAGAAACCTCAGATTGAGCCCTAGTGAATCATTGGTTGGAATATTAATAAAACAGTTAGGGTAAGCCTTTGAGGGAAGTGTAGCTCAATGTTTTTGTGTTGAAGCCATACAAGACATTTTTTTTACTCGGAGATGCTTGTATTTTTCTGATTATATAAAGATGAAAAAATATAGGCATCAATGTCGTGGTCAAAAAATGTCATGTGGCTTCTAAAGGACATAAAGGTTTAATTTCTTTAGGGTAAGTCTTTGTGAGTACGAAGTTATTACATGATGGTGAGTCATTACCAAATGGAAGGGGGCACGAATCTGAGAATCTTTGCTGTTACTGTAAAGAAGAAATTTTTTTCATATAAAAAAAGCGCCCCCAAATTACTTCTTAAAAGTCAAATTCAAAGAAACCTCAGATTGAGCCCTAGTGAATTTATTGGTTGGAATAGTTGTTATAGCAACTGTTTGTGGCTTGATTATAACCCGCATCTATGATTTGGTGTCAAGTGCTTACTCCTACATATTTCTGCTTTCTCAATGAATTTTTATTTTTTTATTAAATAATTTGAAGTGTAAAGTATTTGATACGAGTCCAAAATTATGAATAAATACTTTAGAAATATTACAATTAGTTAATATTATATTAATCTGTACTTAAGATAGCAGTAGTATTATTTAAATATAAATAAAAATGGGGTAAAAGTAATAATTATTTCTGTTATCTATGATAATTATAGAATTATGAATGAGAATCAAAAGTAACTAGATTAATTTTAGGAAAATTTAAGAAAATATTAAGAATTATATTAGCTTTATTTTAAATTTTATATACTATAATTTTGATTAACGAAGTGTAGCAGATTAGCAAAATTATTATTTATTGTATCTCATACTCAGAGTAGAAATGAGCATGAGTTTATTTGTTATGCCTAAAATCAATCCTATTAATACTAATTTAACCAAAAAGTACAGTTGATGTTAATTTTACATAATTGAAAGGGAGGAATAAAAATGAATATATTAATTCTTACAGGACGTTTTGGAATGGGACATTGTTCTGTAGCAGAAACATTAAAGCAGGATATTGAAAATAATTTTGGCGATACAAATACTACGGTTGTAGATATATTTGAATATATGGCACCAAATTTATGTGAAGTTATTTATGGTGGTTTTAAATTACTTGTTAATAGAGGAAGTAAATTATACAACTTTTTCTATAAAAAGGCTGATCAAGGAGATTCTTATTTTGAAACGCTTTTTATAAAACAGATTGCTTATAAAATAGATTCTTTAATAAATGAAATAAAGCCAAGTATTATTATTTCTACATTGCCTATTTGTTCAAAAATTATATCAGCATATAAGGAAATAACAGGTTCAAATATTATATTCATAACCTGTATAACTGATATAAGTATTCATAAAGAATGGGTAAATCCACATACAAATATTTATATCGTTGCATCTAAAAAAGTCAAAGACAACCTTATTTTAAGAGGTATTGAAGAAAAAAATATATTAGTAAGCGGAATTCCTGTAAGAAAACAGTTTAAAAATATTGAAATATTAAGTAGAAATACTCAAAAAGAAAAATCACTTTTAATCATGGGTGGAGGGCTTGGCCTTATCCCAGCGAGTAAAGATTTCTATAAAAAAATAAACAATATAAAAAATCTTAAAACGACAGTAATTGCTGGGAATAATAGAAGTCTTTACAATAAACTTTATAATAAATATGAAAATATTAAGGTTGTAGGATATACAAATAAAGTATATAAATATATGCAAAATGCAGACCTTATCATTTCAAAAGCAGGAGGAGTAACATTGTTTGAAACAATTTATTCAGAGCTGCCTATTATGGTTATTTGTCCATTTTTAGAACAGGAAATAAACAATGCACATTATATAGAAAATATGGAAATAGGAAAGATAATTTGGAACAAACCAAATGACATGGCTTTAGAAATTGAAAATATGATAAACGATACATGTACATTAGAAAAAATAAAAAGTAATATGAAATTCATAAAAAATAGTTTGGATGAAAATAAAATTTTGGATGTATTAAATAAAGTACAAATGAGGAGCGTTTCATAATGAGTTATTTTTTAATAATAATTATAGCACTAATTTTGACTTATTCAATTTACTGTGTAATTCCAACAATTTATCATAAGTTTTTTAAAACTTATGCAATCAAAAATATTGGTTATTCAAAGGATGTAGCACTTACATTTGATGATGGTCCTGATGAGGTTTATACAAGTGAATTACTAGATTTATTAAAACAAGCAAATGTAAAAGCCACCTTTTTTGTTGTAGCAGAAAAAGCAGATGAAAATCCTGAAATAATAGATCGTATGATAAAAGAAGGACACGCTATAGGACTTCATTCATTACAGCATAAAAATTCATGGCTTAAAGGATATCAATATACAAAAAATGATTTCAAAAGGTCTATTGAAATCATGAAAAAACACAGATGGAATGTTGAATATTATCGTCCACCTTGGGGGCATGTTAATCTATATACCTTAAAATATTTAAAAGAAAACAACCTTAAGCTTGTATTGTGGAATGTAATGGTAGGGGATTGGAGTAGATTTAATTCCCTAGAAAAAATAAAAAAAGAAATTTTAAGACAAACAAAGTTTGGATCTGTTATATGTTTACATGATTCAAGAGGTGCAGAGTGTGCACCAAAAAGAACTATAGAAGCACTAAAAACTGATATTCCTATTCTTAAAGATAGAGGATTTAATTTTGTAAGATTGGATCAAGTAAAATATGGAGCTTAATAATACAGAATATAAAAATGATGGTAAAGATAAAAAAAATAATTTTGGTGGCAGTATAATTTTTCTTGTTCTCCTCATAACATTGACTTTTTATTTTTTACTAAAGGATCAAGATATATCAACATTAATAAAAACAGTTAAAAAAGTAAATTTAATATATATTATAACAGGACTAATAGCAGTATTTACATTCATAAATTGTGAAGGCATGAACATAAAGATTTTACTTAATACATTAAATAAAAAAACAAATTATTTAAGATGTCTTAAATATGCATTTATAGGCTTTTTCTTCAGTTCAATAACTCCATCTGCATCAGGTGGCCAGCCTATGCAGGTTTATTATATGAAAAAGGATGATATAAATGTATCACTATCTTCACTTACATTACTAATCATAGTAGTAATATATCAAATTATAATGATTTGTTATGGTATTACAGCATTTTTAATAAATCCTGATTTTATAGAGAGTTGTTCATCTTCAATCAGTATTCTGATTATCTATAGTATAGGTATAAATATTGTACTGATAAGTTTTATATTGGGTGCAATTTTTTCGGATAAAATTGTTTTAAAAATTGCATTATGGGTGATATCGCTATTAAATAAAATCAAAATACTAAAAAATAGTGAAAAAGTAACAGCGATAATTAAACAGCAAATCGAAGAATATAAAAATGGAGCAAACCATATTAAAAAAAATCCTAAGATAATAGCAAAAGTGGTTTTAGTAACTATAATCCAGCTAACAGCAATGTATAGTGTTCCATATTTTATTTACAAAGCATATGGACTTAATACATATTCAGCAGTTGATTTTATTTGTTTGCAATCAATTTTATCAATAGCTGTATGTTCACTGCCTTTACCTGGTGCAGTAGGTGCATTAGAAGGTGGTTTCATGGTTTTGTTTAAGATGTTTTTTTCACAAGAAATACTTATGTCAGCAATGCTTTTGAGTCGAGGGATAAGTTATTATGCATTTTTAGTCATAAGTGGAATAGTATCACTTGGGGCACATATCATTTCTAAAAAGAAAGAAACAAAAGCAGTAAAATACCCGATAAAAAGCTATTCCTCACATATAGAAAAGAGCTAAAACAATTTTTATAGATGTATTATTTTTCTTTCAGCTCTACTACAAAAGAGTCATAAAGCTATGACAATATTTGGTTGATAAATTTTTGAAATGTTTTTACAATAGTATAGATGAAATAGGTAATTACTACTCATTTTATTCGTTTTCTGCTTAAATTCATTCGTTGTATGAATTTCTAAACTATGTTATCATAAAATATAACATAGCTCAAATTGTTCCCCATTACAATAGGTGATGGGTAGCTATTAGATTTAATTATGTGGTGTGTTGCAATTACTAAGTAGGTTATAAAGCAGTAATTCTTTTGACGAGGTGATGGGTATGATAATAGGTTCATGTGCGGTAGAATTGATGATATATGAATCAAACTCATTAAAGGAAAAAAGACATGTAATAAAGAGCATCATTGGCAGAATACAAGCAAAGTTTAATGTATCAATAGCAGAAGTAGGTTTTAATGATATTTGGAATAAATCAGAAATTGGATTTGTTTGTGTTACAAATGATACAGCTCATGCTAACAGTGTGATTTCTAAAGTCTTAAACTATATTGACAGAGACAGTAGGATAGAGATATTAAATACTTGTGTAGAGATACTTTAATTGGAGGATAAAATGGATAAAAAAATAGCAATTAAGCTGTTAGATATACTAGAAAAAACATATCCCGATGCTGAGTGTGAGTTAAAATTTGACACACCATTTCAGCTACTAATAGCAACAATTTTGTCAGCACAAAGTACAGACAAGCGAGTAAATGAAGTTACAAAAGATATGTTTAAAAAATATAGTAAGCCAAAGGATTATTTAAATCTTTCACAAGAGGAACTGGGAGAGATAATACGCAGTATAGGTTTTTATAGAAATAAGAGTAAAAATATATTAAATACATGCAGTATTTTAATTCAAAACTATAACTCAGAGTTACCAAATAACATGGAAGAATTGATGAAGCTTCCGGGAGTAGGTAGAAAAACTGCAAATGTAGTATTGTCAAATGCTTTTGGAAAACCTGCAATAGCAGTAGATACACATGTATTTAGAGTATCAAACAGATTAGGACTTGCAAACAGTGACAATGTAAATGACACAGAAAAACAGCTAATGAAGATAATACCAAAACAAAGATGGTCAAGAAGTCATCATCTGTTAATATTTCATGGTAGAAGAACTTGTAAAGCTCGTAAACCAGAGTGTTTTAGGTGTCCTATATTAGAAATATGTAAATATAAAGATAAGAATATAGATTCTAGTAATTAAGGAGCTATTTTAACAAAATGGCTAAACTCTGCGTTAAGCAGAGAACAAAATTTAATTTGTAGTGGATCTATTATATATATGAATGAATAAGAGTTAGATAAAATAAAGGAGCTGTCCAAAATAATTTTTTATTTTGAACAGCCTCTTTTATTGAAGTATTCTTTGTTGTTTTAGATATTAGTAAGTTGAAATGTAATTAGACTCAAATGCTAACGATCGTTATCATTAAAATAAATTAACTTAAATGATATTGAGTTTTTTTCATTAGCTAGTATGTTTCCAAGGAGCTTGTCCCAGAAATTTGGCTAATGATTAATTGGAAAGTCAATGCCCAACGCCATATATTTACTTGCACATATTGTAACTAGTAAAAAAGCTGAAAACAATGGGCTTTTATAAAGCTTTTTTAACATCTTTTTCATTATTCTCCACCTCCTTAAACTTTTTTATAGCTCTAACTAAGTACTCTTTATCACTTAGGTTATTAGTTATTTTTAAGAAGGCTTCAAAATCTTTTTGTAGATTTTTGGCTTTTTCTACTTTACCTAAATATAATAAATTCATTATTTTTATCATTATTATCTTAGAAAATTTAAAGTCAAATATTTTATTCGTTTGCATTATCTTAATTGTTTTTTCGCAGTATTCTAATGATTTAGTATAGTTTTTAAATACATAATAACCATTACTAATATTACCGAGTATTATAACTAGTAGATCATTGTTGTCAAGTATATGTAAATTTGAAATTAACTCTTCTTTATATTTTAAAAAGTTTTGTTCATCCTCAATTTCTATATAAAAACCCATTAAAGAATTAATTATTCTAAAATGAATTTCATTTTCTAATTTATTAGGTTTAATTTTTTCTAATAATTGAATTGCGGTTTTTTTATTATTACATGAATAAAATTCAGCTAAAGATTTGACCCATTCATGAAATAATTGATCTCCACTATCTTTTCTTTCCATTATTTTAGAAGATAAAAGGAAAGCTTCTTCATATTGTAATTGATTTAAGTATTTAAATATCTTTTGTATGTTTAAGATCATTGAGTCATTTGTTTTTGATATTTCTGATTCCAAAATGGTCACTCCTTATATTCAAAATTCATAACTCAATTATAGCTCAAATTAGAAAAAAATACAAGCTAATACATACACTATTAATATAACAAAATAATACAAGCTAATACATACACTATAATATAAACAAAATAATACAAAATAATACAAAATAACTTATTAAGTTACTTAAAATCGTTCTGATTTTTTATCGTTTCGACAAATGATATTCGTAAATAGATTTTAATTAATAAATTTAGACACAAGAAATAGCGAAATACTTACTATTTTGTATTGAAAAAATAAATATTTTTTAGAAAAATATAAGATAAACTTAGTTGTGACATTACTCTAGCATAATTATAATAACCCTACAATTGTAGGGCTATTTTTTATGGAAAAATTTTATTAATGTATAACTGGGAATGACTTATTAAGTGCATAGTTACTAGCTAAAACTGCTAGGAGACATAAGGTTGAAAATAATGGGTTGTAATATAATTTATTAAATACTTTTTTTATCATATTGCACCTCCTTATAAAATTCTTCTAAATTTTCTTTTAAGTACTTAAGATCACCTATATTGTTAGTCAATCTTAAGAAGGTCTCAAAATCTTTTTCTAGTTTTTTTGCTTTTTCTATTTCTCTAAGATAAAATAAATCTACTATTTTTATCATTACTACTACTGAAAAATTTAAACTAAAAATTCTATATTGTTGGCACATATTTATTGCTTTTTCACAGTATTCTAACGAAATCTTATGATTTTTAAATTCGTAATACCCGTTAGCAATATTACACATTATTATAGTTAGAAGTTCATCGTTATCAAGCTTGTCCAAATTAGAAATAAGTTTATCTTTATGTTCTAGAAATTTTTGCTCATTACCAATTTCTATATAGAAGCACATCAAAGAGTTAATTATTCTAAAATGAATTTCGTTTTCTAATTCGTCAGGTTTAACTTTTGTTAATAATTGTATTGCTGTTTCTTTGCTATTACATGAATAAGATTCAGCTAAAGCTTTAATCCATTCATGAAATAATTGGTCACCGTTATCATTCCTTTCAATTATTTTTGAAGATAAAAGAAAAGCTTCTTCATACTCTAATTTGTCAATAAGTTTAAATATTTCTTTTATGTTTAAAATAGTTTCGTCATTTACATATGTCTTTGAAACATCTGATTCCAAAATGGTCACTCCTTATATTTAAAATTCTTAACTTAATTATAGTTCATAATAGAAAAATATGCAAGTTTATACAAATTATAAAAATATAGACAAATTGATACAAAACCACCCATTAAGTTATCTGAAACCATTCTGGTTTTTAACATTTTCGCCAAATGATGTTCGAAAATTAGATTTTAATTAATAAATTTAAACACAAGAAATAGCGAAATACTTACTATTTTGTATGAAAAAAATAAATCTTTTTTTTAGTGAAAAATATAGAATGGACTATTTGAACTTGTAGGTGTGTCAGATAATATCTACAAATCGAATATGCTTTAACAACCTTTAACAATTGTGTTAAATATGCAAAATTCTCATGAGTTTCAATATATACAGGTTTACCAAAAGTTTTATACTTTGCAACCCATCTTCTAAAGGGTGTACTAGTTATACTACATTTATTAGCAATTATTTTATAAGAACTATAAAGGTGCAATTTTAAATACAATTTATACCAATCTGTGCATTTGGTTAACAATATTTACCAACAACCAATATAGTTACTAGGAGACATGTAGGGTTTCTTTCTAAGGAACATTGGTGCGCATGTTTTTTCCTTCCACTTCTAATCAAAAAAACATGTACACCACCGTGACGAGAAAGATTCCTGCATGGCTCCATCACCATATACTAGAGAGTTAAAACAAATCTAAACAATTTAATCTTTACTATAAAAAATTATAAAGCATAAGCTAATTTGAATTGTAAAATTATTCTAGTGTTTTTGCACTATTATAGATAAGAATAGATATTCCAAAGTTAAGTTTCATTTTAGGTGGTATTTTGTTTTTTAATTCCATAAAAATATGCTCCCTTTATGGTAACAGTTTTATTACTTTAACTGTCTGCCTTAAGGCGAGCATATCAAGAATATAAAGTTTTATAGTTATTATTCGTTAATATAAATATGTGTAAATTTAGCTATTTTTAATGTACCGTCATCATCTGTTTCTATTATTACATAAATAATATCAGTTTTATTTGATTTATCAATAGTTGAATATTTACTAGGATTTTCTTTGATTGAATAGTTAACCTTAACTTTGTAAATGTATTGCTTTTTTTCATTCTTAGAAATAACATCATGCTTGTCTATTGAGATTATTTCAATATGATGATAAGTATTTTTCCAATAATCAGATACTTCTTTAAAGTTAGTGAATTTATTTTTTAAAAGTAAATTATATGATTTTTCATAGTCTTCATTATTAATCCCGTCAAAATAGTTTTGAATAAGGGTAATATATTTTTGCTCGTCATTTAAATTCTTATTATAAAATTTCGTGACTGATAAATATGAAATTAAAGTAATTATCAATACAAATATAATAATTTGTAGTATTTTCATTTTATTAAACAATTTTATCATTTTTTATCCCCATTCATTTTTATTATTCCATAACTATTACAATTCATATCTTCAAATTTTTTGCTTCGAGCTGTTTAATAAATTTGAATGTAATCAGCAAAAATACAGTATTACTTTCATTATAACGCATTTGTTCAAAAAAATAACATTAATATTATATCGATTATTAATTATTAGTTAAAACAAGTCAAGAAAAAGTAAAATATTGAAAGTGTAGGAATGGGGTACGAATTTGAGAATCTTTGCTTGTTTCTGAAAAAAGCAATTATTTCAACTTTATAAAAGCTGAAAAAAAACTTCTTAAAAGTCACCTGCCAAGAAACCTTAGATTGAGCCCTAGTAAGTTTATTGGTTGGGATAGTTTTAATAGCAGATATTGGGGTTTGTTATTTTGTAAATTTGATATTGACCCTAAATAATAGCTAAAAAAGATTATTACCGATATGTATCTAGGATTTCTCTAAGGTTTCTTCGGAGAGCGACTTTAAGAGCTTGTTTCTTCAATGCTTTTATAAAATCAAAAGAAACAATTTCTTTACTGAGCTGTAGAAGATACACATATTGAAAAAACTATATGATAACGTGTAGAGAGAAATCCTATACCAGTGAATAAAGAAAACAAATGAGTATTTTCATTGTAAGTCCTACAAAGCTTGTTCCTAAAGAAAATTCTCCAAAATACATAGAAGCGGGTAAGAGATTTTTCGTAAACGACATGGAAGGGTATATTTTAACCTTATAAAAATCGAAAAATACTCCCTTCTCCGAGTTAGAAAAATCTCTTACATCGCTGAATCAAAGAAGTAGTGAGTTAAATAACCTACAAAGTTTGACTATATCAAATCTTTAAAGAATTACAAAATAGCTTATAGATATACCAAATAGTTATAAAATAAATAGATAGTATATAGATATCAATATTAACGTGGCGTAAGCACTCATATTCATGTAAAAAATTTGATTAAATTCTTTCGATAGGGTTTTTAGTTGGTAATAAAGTAACAGCTATTTGAACAATTAAATCAAGAGCCTTTGGTTCAATACCTACACCAAATTCATCCATGATTTTTCCAGATAATTGTCTGACGGCTTCATTTTGCTTCTCTATAGGTGTGTCAGATAATATTTGTAAATCATTGACAACCTCATATGTCATATCAGCAATAGCCTTGATTTTTTCATCTTTAAAAGTATACCCAAATATCATTAATCCCAATTTGATTTCTCTATAAAAATCCATTTTGTTCATTTTTAAATACGGAACAATGTATTTTAAAAATATTAACAGAGCTGTAACAATAAGAATTCCTATGATAATATCCCAATTAATCATACTTATCTCCTCCTATTTACTTATTTTTAGTTAATTGCAAAACTCTACACTATGCATAAATTCAATGTTTATTTGCTATGAAGAATTCATTTTCCCCCATATGTTAGTTGTAAAAACTACCAATAGAGTTACTAGGGAACCATCTCATGTTTCTTTGAAAGCGTGACTTCAAGAGTTCGTTTCTTCATCGCTTTCACTTAAATCATAAGAAACGAGCTCTTGTCGGAACCGTCAAAGATTATGAGATAGTTCCCCTCACCAAAAACTTATGAGCTAAAACATTAAAAGTTATCCACATTTTTTATATTTTAGTTTTGCAACTACCTATACTTATTTTTTAAGCTTATTATCTTCAAACATGCTATCAGCGTTTATTTTCTACAAAATAAAAGGCTCATCTTATTTATAAGACGAACCGAATTTGAAATAAAAGTTTGCAATATGAAAGGCTCATGTTTTTTATTGTAAAAATAGTTTTGTATCAATCTTCAACAGATATTAGACCTAAATCTAAGAGAGCAATACATAGAAGACTTAATGTATTATATTTTTTATTAATACTATACAGGTTTTCTTGTTTATTAAATATATCAATATTTGTTGGGAAAAATTCATCTAAATCATACTCCTTAATTCCCAATTTATCTAATGCAAATTCCATTTGCTGTGCTGCTTTCAGCAAAGATGTTTCATTGATTTTACATTGATTTATTCCATTCATATTTAAATGTAATTTAATATCTTTTTCTCCTTTTTCAAAGCTTGAGAGATATGAATTGTCATCAAAATTTGAAAGAGTGAAGCTTTCTATACAAGGATAGCTTAATAGTAGCAGTCCTTGCATATAATAGTTGTCATTATCTCGAGAGTTTTTAAGAATTCTTAATAATGAATCAATAAATTCTGGATCTGTATTTGAATGATTATCTCTATCGAAAATATAATATATAGCTGCATTATCAATTCTAACATGATATTCATCTATTAATTCTTTGAATAAATCATTTAAATATTCATTTTTATCATCAATATATTTTATATTTGACTCCTCTGTATTTATGACTAAAATGCGAGATAATGGATTATCTTTATTATTATATTTTCTATATGGTTTGTATCTAGTTATTCTTTCAAATTGATAGTTGAATATTTTAGTAAATATTTTATGCAAAATATAAAATTCTGTCTTTGATCCTTCTACAATAAACAATACTTGTCCTATATTTTTTTCTTTATTTATAGTTAAGTTCTTCATCATTATATGCTGGTATCCCCCCAAACACTCCACTTAAATACATTTTCTCGATATTCTGTGCTTCTCTTGGTTTTTCTTCTGATGCTCTTTTAATAATACTTCCTTTCATATCTTTAAATTCAATTAGATAAATCTGGTCTGGTCTTAATAATGAGTTAGATAATAAATTTGTTGAATGAGAGACTATGAATATCTGTGACTGTTTAGATTTTTGCATAAAGTATCTTAATAATAATTCTTCTAATTGATTATGAAATCCACTGCTAAATTCATCTATGATTAACATTCCGTTATTATTAATCACATGAAAAAATGAAGGTAAGAGATTCAATAAATTTTTATTTCCTAATGATTCTAATTGATATGGTATAGGTTCTCCTATTCCTTTTCTTTTAAAAAAAACACTTTTTTCATCATTTGAGTTTATTGTGATTAAACTACCACTGCTTGTATTTGAATATTCTATCTTTTGCTTAAAATTTAGTTTTTGAAAAAAAGCATTTATATTATTAACACCATGTTCTTCTAAAAAGTCATTTATTATCAATGTTTTTTTACCTGGAGAAAAGATACCTCCATAATAAGCATCAATAACAACTGAATTTAAAAGAAAATCAAACCATTCTTTTAATATATCATGACCTCTAAATTTAGTGTTAAAATAAATTTCTCTTAAAAGCAGTGACTCATTATCTAATTCATTAAAAACTTTATTTTCTGTTAATATTGTTTCTCCATTTGTACCAATTCTGTTTAATAATAATTTTTCATCTAAAAATAGTTTTTCGATAAGAATTTCTTTTTTTATATCATATTCAATATGATATTTAATAACAGCTTGATTAATTAAAAAACTATACTCTAGTATCATATTGCTTTCTTTAGAAAATAAGCAATTATCAGCTTCAATATTAGTAATTTTTTCTGCAAATAGTAGTTCTAATAATTTTTTTATTGCCTTTATTACATTTGTTTTTCCTGAAGCATTTGCTCCAATAAATAATCCGCCTTTTAATGTATTTTCATGTATATTAGTTTTAGATAAGATCTTGTAATTAGTTTTCGTAAAATCTATAATTGTATTTTTTTTAAATGATTTATAATTTTTAATTCTTAATTTGGTTAACATATTATTCACTCCTTTCTTAATAGTATTATACACCAAATTCAAAATAAATAGTACATTTATTACTTATGGATAGTATTTAGGTGTAATTTTTTTACCATCAATTGTAGTTTTTGATTTAGTATTAGTTGATATACATTTATTAAAAAAATAACTATTTATAAATATGATTTTAGCTAAAATATTGTAACTAACTATTTTTTTTACTATTATCATTGATTAATTTTTTTTGTTTATTTTTTAAAAACTTTAAAAGAGGCTTCAAATTAGTAAAACCTGCATCTATAAAGTTTTCTAAAATACTTGTTAATTCAACCAGTGCCAAAATAGTATAAAGTATATTAGATATAGTAGAGCCGTATACAATTTGGGGTAAAACAGAGCATTTATTTGCAGTATAAAGCACAGGTAAATATAACAGCACCTTAACACAAATACCGTTTTTTAAAGAGCGGCTTGTCAAATGCTTGTCCTTCCAACCCTGAAAATATAAAGCTATAGTAAATCTTTTGTAACTTTTCATGATAATAGAATACTGTTTACTTATCAAATCAAATACTATCAAAGTAACGATAAATATTAGAATTTCTTTGGGATAGCCTATTTCAGATAGAACTATTCCCAAAATAGTACCTAATAACCATATACCTTTATTCAGACAAAGCTGTATTATGTCAACAGCACAGTTAAATATCTCAATCAGCATTTCTTTCATTATTAATATCACCTACCTCTAATTTAACCTAAAAGGATGCCCTAAAATGGCAAATTTCTGCGTTAAGCAGGGAACAGAAATCTGTGATTTCTAGTGAGTCGCTTACTCCTAGGAAGTATGAGTAGGAGTTTCATTAGTTTTTTCGCGACTAATCATGAGTAGAGAACAGAAATCTATGATTTCTTGTGAATCACTTATTCCTAGGAACGAAGTGAGTAGTGAGCTACATCTAGTACGCTCATATCCGCGAAAATTTCAACGCCTTGAACTTTACTCATTTTGGAACATCCCAATATAATTTAACTTACACCAAATAAAGTTTCTGCTTTCTACTTAACGAATCTATGATATGGAACAAAAAGATTATTTGGATTTCTGTTTACAAAATGAACCCATACATAATCATTTACAGAAAAATTTATGTCGGAGTTTGCAGGTATTGATGGGGTAGAGGTAGAACTGCCGTCAATGTAAACATCTAAAGTTTTATCAGAGTTTACAGCGGCAACTCTGCCTAAATGCCATTCATGAATAAAAAAACCTCTTTTTTCTAAGAAGTTAGTTATAATGCTTTGTATTTTGTTTATAAATTCATCCTGCTTCATTTTGTAAGCCCCTTTCTTATCTTATTTGCCTGAGCTGTAATGATTTTTGGTCTGATAGGTATAGAAAACTGTACCAATTGATAACTTCCTAAACAGCCATTTTTATCATCAATAATCTCAATAACATCATTTATTTGATGTAAATAATTTGGAGCTAAATCTAAAGAGACTTTTTCAGAGAACTGTAAACGCTTATTGAGTTCAAATTTAGCTCTAGCATCACACTGCGACTGACTGTCAATCATACTGTCAGGATTACCGTTATTATAGGCATAAAATCTGTTACCGATTTTTTGTATAGAATAAGGATTACTTTCCCACTCAGGGAGCTTTTCATCAATAACCAGTTCAGTTCTGAACTCCGCAGTTTGCGAAGAACCTCCTAATACAAGAATGTGATTAAACAAATTAGTATCATCTAGTTTTCTTACACTTCCTGCATATAGGGTAGAGTCATCTATTTTATAAGTCCAGCAGGGAGCTTCAAGTAACGGGTCTTTGTATTTAGAAAACCTTAGATAACCGTTAATATCAAAATAGACATCATAAAAATATTCATCATCTACATAAGCCTTACCCGCAAGGTCTTTGATAGCAGTACCTCTATTTTGACCTATTTGAAAAGTCATATCATAAGGAACTGTTATATCAGTATCCTCAAGAATCATCTTGTTAATACCTCCACCTTGAGCTAAAATTTTGACAGCTTCTTTTATATTAGTACCTTTTTTAATAGTAGTTTCATGAGTGAAGCGTCCAAAATTCCCTGTGAGCAGATACCACTTGTCTTGACCACTGATAGTAACAGAGTTTTCAAGAGGTTTGTGAACTGCCTCAGGTTGAGTAATAACAAAAACTCCTTGAGGAATGTATTCAATTCCCAAAGGAGTTTTCAAACCAATATACAGCTTGATTTTCTTATTATCAATCCATATCAAACCATTTTCATTCCAAGTAAATTTACCGTCACTGTTATCAAGCGTAAGAGTAAACATACGTCTTATATCTCTATTTCCGTCTACAGATATATCACCAATCGAATCACTGCTGACCTGGTCTGTAAAAATATCTATTACATTTTCATCTTTATCTAAAAGTTCTAATTTAACATAAACCTCAGAAATAGGGGAGAGAAGTGTTTGTTTAAAAGCATCACTTGCATTAATCATTGTACTCATCAACCTCCACCCAATTTATAGTAAAAGAAGATATTCCAGAAGGTCTTTGAACAGCAACTTCATTAGGAGCAGACACATCAACATAATAGCATCTGCCTTCACCGTCTTTTAGTAATAGTGGTTTATGCTTGCTGATAATACTTTCTAATTTCTCATACTGCTTGACTACACTGTCTTTTTCAGGAATAAATAAGCCAGAAAGACTTCCATGCTTAGCACGCTTTTGACCATAATATACTTTTGGATATTTAGCAAAGGTATTTAATTCAGTCCTGTCCTCATAAGTAGAGATACTCACATCTTCAAGGTTGTAGTAAAAATGAAAACTACCATCCTCAGGATTATCAGGATCAATAAGCCACCAACCCTCAAAATCAGGAGAAGTAGCTATAGTACTTATAACACCCTCAATACCAGCATTATCAATAGGAACAACAGCATATTCATAATCTTTACTACTTGCAGCAAAGTAATCATAGTAGGTCATCATACTGTTAGGTATATAATCAACAGTAGCTAAATCCTTATAAGTAGAGGTTTTCTTCCTTTTCCTCTTAACCTTAAGCCCAGATATTTCAGCCTCACCTAGAGATATATTGCCAGCTTCTAGATTACCCAAAAACTTAGCAACAAATTTAGTATTAGAATTCCATTTACCTTTTTCATTAGCTATATTTTGTAACCCATCAAACAAATCAACTTCATCAAATACAGCGTTAGTAATGTTTACTTCATCTATATTATATATATGTGAAGTAGCAGGGTCAAAAACCCCACCATCACCATAAACCCCAATTCCAATCATTGTGGTCATTTATATATCACCACCTTATTCTGTTTTTCTATTTTCATATTCAATGGCAAGAAAACTATAAATAGGTTTACGATACCATCACGCAAACCCTGAATAGTCCTCTTACCATACTTAAATAATAAAATCATAAATTTTATCATATATTCATAAATCATAAAATATCTTTCTTTATTTTTATTCTTACAAAGCCTTACAATAAACGACCAAAGAAAATAGCTATAATAAAAACCAATAAAGCTACTAGGAGACATGAAGGGTTTCTTTCTAAGGAACATTGGTGCGCGTGTATTTTCCTTTCACTTCTAATCAGAAAATACACGTACACCACCGAGACGAGAAAGATTCCTGCATAGCTCCCTCACCACATACTAAAGAGCTAAAACAAAAAGAGAAATAACTTTATTATAAAATAATCATTGAGTATAGACTAATTTTAATTGTAAGATTATTTAATTATTATTGAAGCTTTATAGTTTTTAATATTAGGAATTTTCCACTGTAATCAATGCTTCTTTTCCTTTTTCAATTAAATAAGCATTAATGCTTTCTTTTAAATCTGGTCTTTTACTTATAACAAAATCATAAGTATAAACTTCATCTATTACCCTTTGTCCTAAATAAGCACCCATACTACATACCTCCTAAAATTAAATCGTCTAATGCCTGTTGAGCAAGTGATAATTGCTTTTTTAAATCTTTTATTTCTTTCTCTTTTTCATAATTATCCTTCAGCAATTCTTCTACTTTTGGTGCTACTCTATAAGCTGAATAGCTTTTAACTATATCTTCTGTTACTTCATGAATAGTTATAGAATAACTAAATTCATCACCCAGCTGTAGATCTTCTGATTGAGCTATAAATAAACCTTCTTCAATACTTTCAGGTTTGATAGCTACTATTTGTTCTACCTTCATGCTTGTGTTATATACAACATAATTCATTTTATAATCTCCTTTCAGGTTTAAAAATTATTTTATCAATTGACATTTTACATTGTTCAATGTGATCTACATAATTATCATAAAAAGAAAATTTTATATAATAAAATCCTCTTAAGTTTTTTGTATTAATTTCAAATTCATATGTGTTCGTTGACGATACAGTATAAGCACCACTAGAATCAAATGTTTTATTTGTTTGCGTATTATCAGAATAGAAACCAACATAAACTGTAGGAGAATAGTAATTATAATATACATATGACTGAACTAAGACACTATCAATGTGCGTTAAATCAAATTTCTCATTACTATAAAAATTTGAAGTATTTTCTCTATCAGACGCACCATTAGTACCAATAATAAATCTATCATCATATGACGATTCATAATTATTTCCGTAATGACAACTGCCAACTGGTGTAAACGGCGTTTTAATAATTAATTTACCATCACTATTCACAAGATTAAATTCACTATCTAAAGTATTTAATAACCTATTTATATTATCTTGACAATATATAATTTCTTTAAGTTCAGGATTGTTACAAATAATGTATCTTGCATCTTCATTTGTTAGAAAGTATTTTAGAAAGTTCTCATTGTTTAATAATAAATCTAATGTTTCTCGGTCAGCATATTTAATAAAATCCTTAAGTGTGTTTACTTTTTTTAAAGTTTCATTATCTATACCTACGTAATTAGCTAGCCCCAACCCAACATTATATCTACCTTTAAAAAACGCACTAATTAAATCCAATTTATTTTTCCTCCTTTAAATTTATTTATTATGTTTTAATTCTAAATTAGAAATACCCTCTTTAATTGATGTTTGTATACTATGTTTTTCATACCCACTAAATATGGCTTTAAGTGCATATTTGTTATTAACAATTTCAGCTGATAATTCTTTATCGTTCATAATCATTTCTAATAACCCAATGCTGCTATTGTAATCACTGTAAAATAAATCCCACCAATACTTTTGCTGTCCAATAGGAGTTTTTTCTAATTTTTCATAATATGAACCGCTTTGAGGTATTACAACTGATTTCATTATATCGACCTCCCATATCCTATAATATCAACACCTGTTATACCAAAATGGTTAGGGTTATATTTGTCTGCATCTCCATAGTTAAATTGAACCTTACTGTCGTGAGTACCTGGTAAGGTAAAATGTCTTAATAAACCTTCTCCGCTGTGAGGTTCACTCTTTAGTATATATACGAGCTCATCTAATGCTTCATTGGTTTTGACTAAATTTATAACATCATTTGCGGTAGTAGTGACATTTGAATCAATGCCACCGCTTAGGTATTTTTTCTCCAAAGCTCTCACAAAGCCTGTACCATCATTACCTTCAGCAAGCTCAACATCTATTAACTCCTGATTACTGTTCACATAGTCTTTTAAAGCATTTGCAGTAGTAACTATGTTACCATTATCATCTGTTCCCAGAGTTACTGTCAAAGCCCATACATTTACATCTAAAGCTAGAGGTACATTAGGTGCTGATGGATTTATATATTCAATGCTTATATTGTTGCTGTCACTACCATATGCTTTAGAAGTAAAAACTAAATCATTATTTGGGTCAAAAAGCTCTGTTGTCAGTGATGCTTTTTGAGGTATTGTCATGTCATCTGTTGCAAGTGAAATTGAAATAGCTTTACTATCAACTATGCAGGACAGAGGATTGTTTACTTTTTGAGGATTAAGTATCTCTAAAGTGATATTGTTTCCTGCTGTTCCACATTCCTTTGCTACAAATACTAAATCACTATCATCACTTTCAAATTCTGCATCATAATGTGCATGAATTGTTCCATTTGTATAAGCATAAAGCTTTTCATTTGGTTCTAATATAAAATTACCTACTATCAATGTTTGCTTAGGCTGTACCTCTATGCTGTCTAAAAGTGTTCTTTTGACTTTGTCATATGTGCCTTGATATTCTGTTTTTAGTGTAACGTATTTTTCTACATCTGATGAATTTGATATCCATAAATCAGATATTATCCATTTTTCATCTCCTGTATTTGTTATTAAGTTTTCGGTTACTTTAAGAGTTGAATCAAATAACCTCTTTGGTTCAGTTATTTTCAATATTTACACCCCCAAAATGTTTTGTATTTGTGAATTATAAAACTGTTCTTGTGTAATTCCTGTCAGCATATACAAACACCAGCTGTCGGTATTAGTAGGAAGTATGTTTTTTGACTCTTTTAATGCATAATAAAAGCCGTTATCAAATCTTACTAAATCATCTTTGTAATAAGTTTTATTGGTATCAAACTCACCTCTGTAAGACAGCCCTACACCTGAAATACCTTGATCACCCTTTGAAGAAATAAGCTCCCAATAAGCTGTGTTACTTGGAGCTATGTCTTTGCAGTCTTTTATACATAAGTATAAGCAGGCTTCATATCTCACCATATTATTAGCGGAGTAGCTGGCAGATGGATTGTAATCACCAATTACACGAAATTTATTTATTTTATTTTGAAATTCAGTCTGCTTCTCCTGTATATACCCCTCAACCTCATCCTTTATAAAAATCTGCATATTAACTAGTGCATCTTGAAATTTATTCCAATCCTCTGAGGTTATAATCTTATCTCTGAGGACTGTTGTCAGATTCTCGAGTTCAGTGCTTTCCGAGGCTGTAAGGTCTGATTTAAGTTTGAGTGCTTGATATCTTTTAACCTTTGGTACATCATCAGCTCTAATATCAAAATGCTCTATAAAGGTATCTACAGAGTTAGGGAAATTAGATCTGTTTGTCATTTATATCACCTCACAATAAACGTTTATTCTGTTTTCTATTTGCTGAATACAAATGTACAGCTTTGTATCCTTTGTTACCCTTGGATTGATCTTATCTGAAGCTGTGTGATAGGTTAGGGAACTGAAAGCTTTATAAACATGTATACGGTCATCTTTAAACCTGATATTTAAAGCTCCATTTGTACCTGAAATATTTACTATGTCTATATCATCTCTAAGCTTTTCAACCCAAAGCTTGAGTGTAAAATCATCACCAACTGAAAAATTATTGTCAAAGCTTACAACTGAACCGTTAGTTAAATCAGCTTTCTCACCCTCAATATAATCAAACTCCTTATCAGCTTCTCCAATTATTCTGGTTATCGACCATTGGAGTTTTACATATGGTTTGTCACTAAAGGTTTCTGCTTGTAGGTTTGAGTAACTTTCCAGCGAATTGTAATCAGCTGTCAAGGTTATTTTGCCAGAACTACCGCTGATGTCTTTTTGGCTGACTGCTGTACATTCAACCTTATAGGTTTCACCATCAACAAGTTGATATTTAAACGTATAGATTAATTTGTCATCTAGAAAGCTATCAGACTCTTCTAATATATTCTCTGCAATATCATAAAGTATGAATTTATATGACTTTATTGCTACGTCAGAGGGTTGAGTATATTCAGCTTTAACCGTCAAAAACTGATTTCTTACATAACCATCATTTGGTATAGTAACTACTGGTTTTGCACTAGTTCTAAAAATAACTGCATCAGAGATAATACTGTTATTAACAGCATTATAAACTGTTATAGTGTAGCAGTATTCCTTTTCATTTTCTAACGTGTCAGCAGGAATTACATGCTTTGTAATATTGCTTTTAACTAAACCTGATGAATAAGTTATAACTCCAGTAGAATTATCCTTAACATTAATACTATATGAAGTCATAATATCCCCGTTGTTTTTCCAAGAGATAGTAACAGCTTCATCTGCACAATAAGTATTATTGTTAGGGGTTAACTCTGTTGGTTTTAAAATCATCAAATCACCTCACTTTCATCTATATATGTCGATAAAAGCACAAAAAAACAACCATAATTTGTTGTTTTTTAAAATTATTATTAAGTTGATATTTTAAAAATTGTATACTTTTCTTGTAGTATACTTTAGTGTCAAAGTAATTTTTTAGAATTCATTTAAACATTCCCAAAAACCCTCGATGTTTCAGTTATGCAGTATGGAGGGTAGGAATGTTTCAAAATGGATGAATTCCAAGGCATTGAAATTCTTACGGATACGAGCGTACTAAAGGTACGTGAGTAGTCGTTAGACATTTCAATAACGAAGGAATTAACCATTTTGGGACATTCCTACTTGTGGGAAATAATATATGGATCGATCGACCTCATAAAATCATTAAAATCACTAGGTGTTAATTTATCAATCTGTATCATAATAGGTCTGCTGCTGGCATTTGGCTGTGTTGTTGTATTTGTTGTGCTTATAGAGTTATACGTCATCTGAGGAAGTTTGATACTCAGCATGTCCAAAGCAGGTATAGAAGTTACAAGCTCACCCTTTAAGAATTTTGCTACTACTTCATGTCGCTTGTTTAGAGGTTTTCCTCCTATAAAACCGCCAGTATGGTATTTTTTCAAATCAGAATAGCTGTATTTATCGTTATCTTTGCCTATACCATAGTGTTCTCTAAGATCTTCATTTTCTTTTCTGTAAGGCTCAATATCTTTGTGATTCCAATTACGATTAAATTTGGCTATTGTTTCTGCAAAAAGTTTATTTTGCTTATATTTTTTAAAGTCTTCTGGAGTCATTTTCTCAAAACCAGCAAGTTCTCTATAGCTCCTTTTTGCTGATTTGGATGATGTCTTGTTCTTTAAGTTAGTCAGCTCTCTTAATTTTTCTTTATAAATATCAATAACTTTATTTAAATTAGCAAATAAACCTCCCGCAAGAGAATTTGTTATATCTTCTCCTGCTGTAAAAGCTTCAAGAGAATTTTTCTCATATTCATTATTCATATCTTCATAATAAATTTGAGCTATAGTTAATGCATTGTTGTAGCCTTCTGATTGAATTAAATTTAGTGATTGCTGTTTGATGCTTTCGTCACTAAGTTTTTTATTCCAGTACAAGTTGAAGTTTTCAAGCTCTATTCTTTGCTGTTCTTCTTTTTTTCTCATTTCTTCATCATAATTCTCATTTTTATTAGTTTGAGCTTCTTGAAGCTTGGTAAGTTCATCTTCTAGTAGTTTTCTTTTGATGCTGTTTTCTTCTTGCTGTTCTCTTTCCTCAAGCTGTTTTTCAAGCTCAGCAACTCTATTTCTGTCATAGGTATATATTTCTCTGCCAGAAGCTTCATCTATATATGCAAATCTAGTATCTGCTTTGACCTTGCTTATTTCATCTTTGATATTTGTAATTTCGTTTAGGTATTCCTGCTTTGAAATTTGCTCATCAAGCATATCAAGTTCACTTTGCTTATTCGCTATAGATGTTTTCATTCTTTCATTATACTTTTCTTGCTCATCTTTTAAAGCTTCCAAATCTTTTTTGTGATTATTATTTAATATTTGTGCTGCCATTTCTTTTTTAAGAGAGTAGCTTTTTTTAAGCAGTGATTCTATTTGTCCCTGCATAGTTATTTTGATTTTTTCTATAGCATATTGGTTGTCTTGTATGCTCAAGGTATTTTTTTCAATTTCCTGTGTGAGCTTTCTTTTATTGTTGATAAGAGAATTAAGAGTCTTATCATAATCATCTGAATCAGGGTCAAGCTTTGAAATCATGTCATCTACTTCTTCAAGTGAACTTATATATTTTTTATTCAAGTTATTAAGCTCGTCTATAGTGTTTTTATAATTCTGCATTTGCTTAGTGAATACAGGGAAGAGCTTTGATTTATCTTCACCTAAGAGATTTATCATTTTTTCTTCTTTTTCAAGTAGTTTAAGCTCTTGATTAAGAGAATTTAGAGATGTTTTTAGTTCGTTATAATCTATGGAGAAGCCTTTTTTAGAGTTTTTCAAATTATAAATTTGTTCTTCTAATCTCCAAATTTCATCTTGTTTCATTAAATCCTTATTTGTATCTAATACTCTGTTTAGCTCAGTAGCATAGTCTTCTTTATTAAGTTCTTTTATTTTGTATCTATGTTTTAATTCTTTTATTTGTTTTTGATATGGTTTTTCAATATGATTGTTTTCGCCTGTATCATCAGTTAAGTTTTTAATTTGTTCCTCTAACTGCCATATTATTTTTTTTTCTAGGCTTCTTTTGTTGTCTTGTAACAGTTTATCTAATTCTTTAGAATATTCCGATTTAGATAAATCATCCATTCTGTATTTGTGCCTAAGTTCATCTAATTTATTATTAAATGAATTTTCGTTGAATACATTTTTATCACTTTCTTGTCGCTGGTATTTTATACCTTTGTCTGCTAAACCTTTGTAAAGATCTTTTGTTCCAGGTATAGTTGGCAATTCATCAATAACTTTTTTAAATGTATCTCCATATAATGCAGAAGCCAAATTGTTGATTAGCTTTTTTTTGTTATCAACAGTATCAACTATTATTTGATTTTCATCAATAATTGCCTGTTGCTTAATTTTATATTCTGCTATTTCTTCTTTACTTGGCTTACTGTTTAATGGATTAATAGGAGATAAAATACCTAATAAGAGTTTCTTTTTCATTACTTCATTAGCTGCGTTTTTTTTCTTTTCCTCTGCTTCTTTTATTTTATCTTGAGCTTCTTTGTATTCACTGCTGTTAGCATCTACGTAATTTTGAGTGTCATCTAATAGTTCTTTTTTCTTTTTATCAGTTAATTGTTTTATTATATCTAATTGATTACTATATGCTTTATTTTGAGCATTTATGCCAGTGACAGTAGAAGGGTATATTTCTGCAAATTTCTCTTCTATTTCTAATAATCGTTGTTTTTCATTAGCTGTTAGTGCTGTTTGACCACCAAGACTGTTTGATTTTTGCTTTAATGCTTCATATTCACTAATTAAATTATCTATGTTTTCAATTTCTTCTTGTTGAGAGTTTATGTTTTCTAGGGCATTTTTGTTTAGTTCTTCTTGTGCAGAACTCCATGCTGAAACAGCTGAAATGATCATAGGTATAACAATAAGTCCAGCAGATATTGCTGTAGTTAAAGCAGTTGTTGCTGCTGTAGCTCCATATGTTACTGTTGTTTCAGCTTCAAGCATTGCAGTTCTTGCTCTTCCTTGTAATGTACTTGCAACTTCTTCACCTCTTAGAACCTTTAATATATTAGTTCTGTCTGTGGCACTTATTGTACCTGCTACAACTTTTTGATTAAGCAATTGTTCAGCATTAGCTAGTACCTTAATTCCAGTGTTCTTTTGAATAATGCCATTTAGCCATTCTATAATCCCTGTTTTAGCCAATAAACTAGTTGTAGTATTTAAACGACCAAATGCTGTAAATAACTCTGTTGTAAACCCTTTTGCTTCTCTCATCTTAGGACTAAGACCATCAAATGAACTAATAGCTTCATCAGTACCACTAGCTAAATCTAAAATACTATTAAGCCCATCTTCACCAATACAAATGGCAAGCTCAGTCATAGCTGTCTTTAACGCTTCAACCTGCATGTTAAAATCCTGCATTACTAAATTATTCTGCTCTAAAGCACAACCTGATGAATTTAAGGACATTTCTACAATTTCCCCATATTCATTCCAGTTTTCTATTAAGCTAGAGGTAATGTCTGATTGAAAACCATCATCAAATGAACTGTCAGCATTTAAGCTGATGCTGTAATCTTCAAGGCTTAGTTTGTCTAACTTACCGCTTAATGCTCCTATATTATCAAACATTGATTTTAGAGAAGCTCCTATCTGATGTGAGCTTAATGACATGTTTTCAGATAATACAGTAGTAATAGCGTTTAACCTGTGAAAATCAACACCAAGCTTTTGAGCCTGCCTGCCAGCAGTTGAAATAATTTCTGCTAAATTTCTAACAGAAGTTTGAGTATTGTGAGCTATATTAGTCCAGCTGTCAATTATTCCTCCAGCTTTACTAAAATCTCCACCAGCCATTTTATTGACTGCATCACTTAGGAAGGTTACTGCTTCACCTGCATCTCTAAAATTAGCGGTATTAAGTCCAATACTTGTGATATTAACAAGCTCCTTTAAGACATTTAGACTTTTTACACCTGCATTAACCCAGAGATTTTCAATAGCTTGTATTTCCTGTACAGATTTTCCTGTAGCTTTTCCCACTTCAATAGTCATAGCAGTCAATTTTTTCATTTCTTCATTAGTAGCTTTCAAGCTTCGTCTGAGTTTTGTCTGCTCTTTTTCAAAAGCTTTATATATATCTATAACACTTTGTATTGCTTTTTTGTTTATTGAAGAACTTTTGAAATTATCATCTATCTGTTTTATGGATTTTGAAAATGTACTGCCAAGCTTTTTTATGTCAGATTCAGTTTCATTGATTAAAGACTGCATAGTTTTTATATCTTTATTTACTGTTGTTAAGTCCAAATGTAGCCCTCCTTTCTGTTATATAATTAATTGTAAAATACTACGTTTCTTTAATGTATTGAAATCATTTGTTTTTTGTAAAACTAATAAAGTTACTAGGGAAGTATCTAATGTTTCTTTGAAAGTGTGACTTCAAGAGTTCGTTTCTTCATTGCTTCTACTTAACTAAAAAGAAACGAGCTCTTGTCGGAACCGTCAAAGATTATACACATTTTGAAAAAATTATATGATTACGTGTAGAGATGCTTCCCCTCACCAAAAACTTATGAGCTAAACAATTAGTTATTTACATATTATATTTAAATTTTTTTAACTATTACTTGCCATATTCTTCAACTTCATGGCATCTGATAATTTAAATACTCTATCTACAGGTTCATTTTCAGAATATAGAGGGTTGAGTTCATTTTTAAATTCACCTGTAACACTTAATGTACTTAAATGTACATCCCAGTTTAATCTAGTATTAATTGCGTTTATGATTTCTTTATACTGCACATAACTTAATTCTTTAATTTGATCTATATCAAGAGAAGTATAGGTGAGTATTGCAGTAATTCCAGTTTTAAAACTTATTCCTTTTTTTTTGAGTCAATTTCATCATTTTCTTTAGAACTTAACTCTATGCCATTGATTTCTAATATTTTGTTTATTATTGCAGGATAATTTTTTGCATTTACAACCTTCATTATCTCATCTTCTTTTTCATCTATGGACATAGAGAGGATTTTAGTAACTGCTTGTGCAGACTCATCTTGCAAAAAATTAGTCCAAAGAGCTTCTGAATTTATAATAGCAATATTGCTCATAAATTCACTGAAATCCTTTAGGGGAATAGGTTTAAATTCTCTTGTTTTACCATCTGTAAAAACATCTAAAGAATCATTACTGCCTAGCATTTCATCAAGATCTTGATATTGTTTTTTCACTTTATCTTGAACATTGTTATTTTTCATATGGCTACCTCTTTTATTTTAGTATCAATTTGTGATTCTAAAGTTATTAGGAGACATGAAGGGTTTTTAACAGTGACGAAAAAATTCCTTCATAGCTCCTTTTAACACGAGCTAAAGTAGTTTTAGCTCATAATGTTAGCAGTTTGTAGTCTCAATAGTGAAGTCCCAAAGTTTTTTATCAGGTCTTTTTGGATCTAATGCTTTAAGATCAATTTTTGGAGCATAAGCAGTCTGTGGTTGTAAATTAAAATCAAAGTTACCACTTGCTTTACATTTGTAGACTGTTAGCTGACCTTGTCCAACAATGTTGTTGTTTTCATCATATACAGGTATTCTGTGAATGAAAGTGAAAGGTTTAGCAAGAGTATCTTTTAATATGCTCATAGTTTCGGCAGTTTCAGAAGATTCTCTCTCATAAACTCCGTTGATGCCTTTTTTAGCATCAGAAGCATCAAATTTAACTTCATTGTTAGCAGTATCTGTAAAGAATTTGCCCTCAGCTAAACTGGCTTCGTCATTGACTTCTTCGAAACCGTTAATTACTATGCTACCTGCGATAGGAGTATAGTCAAGTGTGATAATACCATCTGCTGGTATGTCAGCTTCAATAAATTCTGTCATTATAACTTTGCCTGTTGTAATAGTTGCACCTTGAGCAGCATTGAGTAATTTTATGTCAAATAATGCATTAGTTGCTGATATTGTTATTGTTTTATCCTTTGGAAAATATGTTATTGGATATGGATCGTCACCACCTGTGATGGCTTCTTCCTCACCAGCAAAATTAATTGCAACATCCTTTAATTTGGATAATGCAATTACCTCTTTTGAGTCTAAATAATCCTTTAATACACATTTACCTACACCATATAAAATTTGTTTCATAATAATATTACCTCCTTAAATGATTATATTTGTATAGTTAAAAACTATCCCATATTTAATCCAATCATTATTGTCGATTGGTAAATTTGGCAATCTTGTTGAATATCTTAATGTAATACCTTCAATATCACTGCCGCTTAAGAGATCATAAAGTCTACTTGCAATTAACAGTGTTCTTTTGTCTTCTTTGTATAGAGATTTAGGTACATAGATATCAATTTGGATATTACAACATTCTGTAGAAGAATTAAGAGAGTTTGTTGGTTGATTTTCATAAATATACAGCCTTGGTAAATTATCAGCTCCAATTTCAGCTGGATATTTTTCTTCAACTATCTGCTTCTTAATTGTTTCTAAATTATCAGAAGGTATATCAAGTAAATTTAATAGTTCACTGTCTACAGCAATTTTAGAAAAAACACCGCCTACAATGTCTTTGAATCTCACTCATATCCCTCCTTTGCAGTTTATTTGATAGGAAATGTAATGTAACTTACCGGTAAGTTGTAATCTTGCTATAGCAAAGTTATTAAATCAACTTTATTAACATTAACAATTCCTTTCACAGCTATATGTCGATAACTCGATAATAATACAACCTATTTTTTAAAAATTTTTTTATTGCTATTAAGTTACTAATACAATTAATGTATAAATAAATTTGTTATAGCTTTAGCATTAATCCCTAGAGAATAGCTATAAAAAATAACCATATAGTTACTAGGAGACATGCATGGTTTCTTTCTATGGAACATTGGTGATAGTGTTTCTCCCTTTCGCTTCTAATAAATAGGTAGCTCCTACTCATTTCATTCCTAGCAGTAAGTGATTCACGAGAAATCATAGTTTTCTGTTCTCTACTCAAAACACGTACAATACCGCGTAAGAGAAAGATTCCTGCATGGCTCCCTCTCCATATACTTGAGAGTTAGAATTAATTTAAACCAGATTATTCAAGGCTATATGAATAAAGTTTTAAGATATCTTTCTTTGCGAATAAATCTTTTCTATAATATCTATTTCTTGCTGCTTTAATAAGTTACTAAACGCCTTTTCTTGATGTGGTCTGCGTTTTTCTTTGTATCTACTGAGTACAGTTTCTCTAATATCCTTAACTGAGTTGAGTATATAAGTTCCTAGTATATCAAGTCGAATTATTACTTTATTATCTGTAATAGCATAACCTGTTATTTCAAAGCTTCTTGGATGATCTAGTATAATTTTTTTTGATAATTCTAATCTTTGTTGGCAATCAAGCTCCTTTGGTAGTTTAATGTCCCTTGCACCATTTAGTTTTAATTTCATTAATAACACGTCCTTTCACATTTAATTGAGAAAATCATGAGTTGTAAGAAATACGAAACAACTTAGTACATTTATTTATAAAGCTTTTAAATAACTTGTTTTACTTATTGAAGAATAAATAATCCGATATTTTTTTGCATGTTAGATTTATATGTTTATTTACTGCTTGTTGAGTTATATTGAGTTTCTTTCCTATTTGTTTTTCTGTAAAACCTTTCATGTATAAGTTAATAACTATTTTTTGTTTTGTGGTTAATTCTGCTGCACATAGAGAATTGTCAATATCAATTAAAATACATACTAATTCAAAATTTGGGTTAAATTCGTTTGTTACTTTTAGTGCGTAATAAAATCTTAGTAAGCCCTGAATACATTTTTTATTGTTATAACTTATACAGGTATATTTATCTTTAAAATTTATTGAATAACCTGATCCCATAAATAAACACCTCCTATTGACATTTTGCTAATTTAAAGATTTCACTTCACAAAGATACAAAAATATGTTATGTTTAATAAGTGGGTTATACTTTATTAATCGATAAAAGTATTAAAAGACAGACACATTTTTTAAAATAAATTTAAAAAGTGTCAGATTGTTAGTAGAACTTATTAAATAGAATTTGATATAATAATTTTAAGATTATGATTATCCCTTATTAACTTTGAATATTAGACTGTATAATTCTCTATGAATAATATGAGATAATATCAAAAATGAACTTATATTAACGTAGATGTAAATAAACATTATTTAATTGATGAGAGGAGGTGTAGGTGTAAATGAGTAAAAATGATTTAGATCAAAATACATTAAGAATATTACTAGAAAAAGGTTTATTAAATAAAGAAGACGTAGAAAAATTAAATAAAGAAATTATTGAAAATGACAGTGAATTTTACATAAAAAAAACCTTTAATCAGTTCGTGATGCATCTTAAAAATGAATATACACAGAATACGAAAAGTGGTTATAAAACAAATGTTGAAAAGTTTTTGCAGTATATTTTTTGTGCAGAAAACATTAAAGATATTAAGGATGATGTAAAATTACCTCAGTTTTCAAAAGATGATATTGAAAGATTCTTTACTCATTTAATTATTAATGAATACTCTCCAGCTTCAATTAGAAGATTTAAGAATAGTTTATTACAATATTTTAATTACTTATCAAAGTTAGGTTATGATGGACCCCAAATAAGAGACATTGAAATTCCTAAAAATACAGCTTCTAAGATTGATGCGTTAAGAGATGAAGAAATAAGAGGGATTGCAGAGTATTCAGATACATTAAGAAACAAATTATTAATTTTGTTTATGTATGAAACTGGAATGAGAAGACAAGAGCTTATTGACTGTAAAAAAGAATATATTGATTTTGAGAATAGAACTGTCAAAATATTTAATGATGGTAATTTTGATAGAATTGGATATTTTTCAGATTTTGTTAAAGAGCTTCTTGTTCAATATATTGATGAGTGGGAGAAAAAAGTTGAAGAGATTAATAACAAACGTATGAAAAGAGTAAAAGCTAAAGGTGGAACATATTATGAGTTAAAGATTTCAGAGTATCTATTTCAGACTCCAAGAAGTTCTCAAATTAGTTATTCAACTATTTATAAAGCTCTCAAAGATACTGCTTTTGAATATTATCTTAATAAATTAGCAAACAAAGAACTGAACGTCGAAGAAGCTAAAAAAATTTCCGAAGAAAAAGTTTCAAGTATTAATACTGAAACATTAAGACATTCAAAAAGAGCTTGTTTATTTTCAATTGGCAAAAGTGTAGAAGAGGTTCAAACACTTATGGGTGATGAAAATAAATGGGTTGTAAAAAGGTACCTGAAAATGGCACAGAAACTATATCCGGAAAAATTTAGAGATTTATACTAGACTTATTAAGATGAAAGTAGTATAATAAATACGAACACACGTTCGAACAATAAGAGGGTGCAAAAGCACCCTTAATGTGATACGTATGAAAACAAAGGGGAGAATCAAGCAATGTATAATAAAAAAAGGGGAATTAATACAATTAAGTTTGATGAAGAACGAGTAGAATGTTTTTTGTGTAGGTTATGCCATAATGTAATAGAGGGTAATTTAGAGTTAGAAGAAGCAAATGGTTTAGTTTTAGAACTTGTTAATTCAGATAATGAAGAGGCAAAAAATAAAGCTCAAGATGTAATTTTTAATTGGGTAGACAATATGAATTTAAAGTATAGATAAACTTATATTATATGTGATATAGTTTAAATGTGCTGTTTAAATATAAAACATGTAATAAATAGATAATAAAAATATTTAAAAGCAGAAGTAAGTATAGAATCTAAAGGAAGAAAATTTGTTAACCCAGCTATAAAACATAACGTATAATAATAACGTGGTGAATTACATAAAATTATGAGAAGGTAATAGCTTATGAAGAAATAATAATGATGAAGTAAGTGGAATACGATAAAACTTTTAATTATAGTTCAAGAAGATGAAAATTATAATGCTATAAAGAAGAAGTTAAAAATATTGAACGTAATAAAACATAACATATGTTAATAACAAAGTGAGGGAGACGTTATGAAAGATATTGATATATTGATAAAATCTAATGAAAAGATAGTTTATAAAGTAATAAATGGTTTAAAATATATTCCTAAAAATGTTGAAATAGAAGATTTGGAGCAAGTGGGTAGAATTTCTCTTTGGACGGCATTAGATACATATAAAGAGAATTCTAACTATTCTCTAATAACACATTGTTACAAGATAATATATAGTGATATTATAGATTGGCTAAGGAAGCAGCAAAGCAAGAAAAATAATAATTCATATGTTATGTTTGATAATCATACAAGTTGTTTAGAAGATGATGTTGCTTTAGATATGATAGTTATTGAAATGAATAAATATATTACAGAAGAAGATGTTAATATTTTAGTTGATAAATATGTTAATAAGCTAACAAATAATGAATTAGCTAAAAAATATAATTTATGTGAGAGAACTATTTGTAGAAGAATAAAAAAAGCGAAGATAATTCTAAGAAAAAAATTAAAATGGTTAACTAAGTAGCAATATGGAAATATATATATTTTTTAAAAGAAAATATTAAGAATATAGAAAAATTATACCAAAAATTATTGAAAAACTATAGAAGTTATGGTAAAATAAAAATGTTAACGATTTGATGAAATAAATATCACCTATCGTTTAACCTACCGTTGGGTCCGAAAGGGCTCTTTTTTTTACTTTGTTTTTCAAAATGTTTGTATTTACACTTGAAATACTAACTATATTTTTGAAGAAAATAATCAGAATTACATTGGGTTTGATTAAATAATCAAAGATTATGTCCTAAATCACCATTATTTTTAATATATTAAAGGAAATTTAATATTATATGAAGAATAATTGTCATTATATGTTGAGTTTGAGACATACAGTATCTGGTAATAATTCTAAACTAGCTATACATTTTATTACATTAGAATTTTAGGATTATGTATATTGGTTCAAAGGAGTGTTAAATTGTGGATAGTATTCAAAATTCATACGGTGGTGTGGATAATGAAAATGAAGTAATATTTTCTTTAGATATAGGTACTAGAAGTGTTATAGGTATTGTAGGAAAATATATAAATAATAAATTTGAAATTTTAGCTTCTGAAATAAAGGAACATGATAAGAGAAATATGTATGATGGTCAAATTCATGATATTAATGGAGTGGTAAATATTTGCAGAGCTGTCAAGGAAAGTCTAGAAGAAAAGCTTGATATTAAACTTACTAAAGCAGCTATTGCTGCTGCTGGTAGAGCATTGAAAACTCAAAGAATTAAAATTGATAGAGATTTTGATATAAGTATGGAAATAGATGTTAGAACTATAGAGAGTCTTGAAATGGAAGCTATACAAAAAGCTCAAGAGATGATAGATAAAACTAATGAAAATGATATGAAATACTATTGTGTTGGATATACTATTTCAAACTATTTTTTAGATGGAAGTTTTATTGATAACCTAGAAGGACACAGAGGAAATAGTGTTGGGGTTGATGTACTTGCAACATTTCTACCACATGTTGTAGTTGATAGTCTGTATACAGTTATGAATAGAATAGGATTAGATGTCATGAACATGACATTAGAGCCTATAGCAGCAATTAATGTTGCAATTAAGAAAAATTTGAGGCTTTTGAATCTTGCCCTAATAGATATAGGTGCTGGGACTTCTGATATTGCTATTACAAAGGATGGTGCTATTACAGCATATGCAATGGCTTCAATAGCTGGAGATGAAATAACCGAAGAAATAGCTAAGAAATATTTATTAGATTTTGATACAGCTGAAGAACTAAAGATTAAGCTAACAAAACAACAGACGCAAAAATTTACTGATATCGTAGGAATTGAGCAAGAGTTAGCTTCTGAGCAAATATTAGACAACATAGAGGAATCTATTGTTAAATTAGCTAGAGAAATTAGTGATAAAATTCTAGAATACAATCAAAAATCACCAAGTGCTGTATTTTTGATAGGTGGAGGCAGTCAAATTCCAAGGCTGGCTGGGTTTATAGCTGAGTTCTTGCAAATGCCCCCAGAAAGAGTAGTAATGAGAAGCTCTGATATAATACAGGATATTGAGGAATTAAATGAGGATTTAATAGGACCAAGTTTTATTACTCCTATAGGTATAGCTATTACAGCAGGTTTAACAAGAGATAAAGATTTTCTTGAAGTAATAGTTAATGATGAAAAAATAAAATTATTCAATTCTAGAAAAATGAAAGTTTCAGATGCGTTAATACTTATTGGATACAATCCTAGAAAACTTATTCCTCAAAAAGGTAAGGATTTTAGGTACTATGTTAATGGTAAATTGTATATAGCGAAAAGTGGCTTTGGAGAACCAGCAAAGGTTTATGTAAATGACAAACCTTCTAATTTGGATTACAGTTTAAAAAATGGTGACATAATTAAAGTAACAGCAGCAACTCAAGGTGAAACTGCTAAGGTATATCTTTACGATTGTATAAATATCAATAAAAAGGTCAATGTAAATGGTAAAGATATTAGTTTGATAAAAGCTATCAAAGTTAATGATAATATTACTAGAGAGAACGTTCTATTAAGAGATGATGATAATATAATAACTGAAGAAATTAAATTTGTTTTTGAGTTATTAGATAGTATGGAACTGAACAAAAACTCTACTGTAACTTATTCAAATGGAGTAGAAGTTGAAAAAGATGGACTATTAAAAGAGAATGATGTATTATTAATAGATGAAGTTATGCCAAAAAAACAAAATAATAACAATTGTTTATATGCGATAATTAATGGAGAAGAGATGAAATTAGAGCATAACAAGGAATATTTAGTATTTATAGATATTTTTAATTATATTGACATAGATTTATCTAAACCTAAAGGTAAACTTATTTTGAATGTAAATGGTGTAAAAGCTGATTATTATCAAAGACTTTTTAATGGAGATAACATAGAAGCTTTTTGGGAGACTGATGAAATATAAATCAATAACATAAAGATTTGTGTTACATAATAATAATAACTAAAGGACATTCTAAAACTAATTGGTTTTTCTACCTACAAAGAGGGAGGAAATTTTAAAAGTGAGGAAGTTTAGTAAGCTATTATTATTTGTACCAATAATTATTATAGCAGTTTTTGGGGTATTTTACTTTAAATTAAATACTGACAAAATATATGATGGTATCTCTGTTAATGACGTTAATATAGGAGGACTTAATAAAAAAGAAGCAGTAACTTTATTAGAGAATGAGATTAATTTGCAATTAGAGAATAATAAAATGCAGCTTAAGTACGAAGATAAGGTATATAATTTCAATTATAAACAATTAGGGTTTTGTTGTGATTATAATACTACGGTAGATGAACTTTATCAATTTGGAAGAAAAGGAAATTTTCTTACTAGGTATAACAAAATTAGAACTTTGAAGAAAGATGGATATAATCATAATATTAAATTAAACTTAAATATAGAAAAATTAAAAAGCATTGCAAACAAAATTTCGGATGAATTATATCGTGAAGCTAAAGATGCTTCATTAAAATATGAAAACAAAAAATTTGTTATAAAACCTGAAATAAATGGATTACAGGTTAACAAAGAAAAGTTACAGGAACTAATACAAGCTTCTATTAATAAAAAACAATCAATAGATATACCTGTTAATATAATTAAACCAAAGAAAACTAAAGAACTATTAAGTCATGTTGGATATAAAATTGCTGGCTTTTACACATCATTTAACACAGCCAAAACTAATAGAACAAGTAATATTAAACGTGCCAGTGCATCTATTAATGGTAAAGTTTTAATGCCCGGTGAGATTATTTCATTTAATGATGTAGTTGGACCTAGAAGCAGTAAAACTGGATATAAGGAAGCGAAGATTCTTAAAAATGGAGAATACATTTTAGGTATGGGTGGTGGAATTTGTCAAGTGTCTACAACCTTGTATAATGCTGCTTTATTCGCTGATCTAGAGATAATTCAAAGACATAATCATTCTTTTCCATCACATTATGTAGATAAAGGAAGAGATGCTACTGTTGTTTTTAATGTTTTTGACTTGAAATTTAGAAACAATAAACAGTATCCTATATATATTATGATGTATACAAAGAGTAATAAGGTATATACATCAATTTATGGTGATAGTTCAGATAAAAAATATGAAATCAAAATATCATCTAAGGTTTTAAGCAAAACTGACCTACCTGAAGACGAAATAAAATTAGATGAAAATTTAAACCCTGGTGAAAGAATAGTAGATCAGACAGCAAGTCCTGGATATAAAGTACAAACATACAAACATTATTACCAAAATGGTAAGTTTATCAAAAGAGTAAAACTACATACAGATGTATATAAACCAAAAAAAGCAATTATTAGAGAAGGACCAATAGATTAAGACATAATATTATAGACATAATAAGGAGGAAATCTAAATTGAATATAGAACTATATGAGAAACATATAACTTGTCCTGTATGTAACAAAAAGTTTAAAACAACAAAGGTTAAAGCTTCTAGAACGAGAATACTTAAAACAGATACGGATTTTATGGTTTATTATAAATCAGAAAGTCCGCTTATATATGATGTGGTAGTATGTCCAGAGTGTGGGTTTGCTGCTTTAGAAAATAAGTTTTCATACTTTCCAAATGATAAAAAACATATAGTAGCAGATATGATTACTGCTAAGTGGAAGAAAAAAGATTATACAAATGAGAGAACAATCAATGATGCACTTGCATGTTATAAATTAGCACTATATTGCGCTCAGACTTTAAAATATAAAAAATTTGATTTAGCTGGTATATGTATGAGAATTGCATGGTTAAATAGGCTAGTAGAAAAAAAAGATGAAGAAAAAAGATTTTTAATGTTTGCTTGCAAATTATATGAAGAGTCATATCAAGGAGAAAATATATCATATGATAAAATTGATGAAAATTCACTTACATATTTAATTGGCGAGTTAAATAGAAGACTAGGTAATTACAAAAAAGCAGTAGAGTGGTTTAGTAAAACGGCATCAAGTAGTTCTATTAAGACAAATCCTCGAATAGAAAAACTTACAAGAGAGCAGTGGATGGAAGCCAAAGCTAAATATAAGGAGGAACAATGTGTTTAAAATTTTATGAGTTAAATACTAAACTAGGACAAATGTGGGCAGCTTTTTCAGATGTAGGGATTGTGAAATTATGTATTAATAATACAGAAATGAAAGAGTATTTACAGAAGCATAAAGGTCAGGTTGTTGATTCATCAAAGGAAAAAGAAATACTCTTGAAAGAATTGAATAGTTTTTTTACAGGAAAAACAAAAAGTTTTAATATTCCTTTGGATTTAAGAGGAACTGATTTTCAACTACGTGTTTGGAATGAACTTGCAAAAGTTCCGTATGGAGAGGTTCGGACATATAAAGATATTTCAATAAAAATTGGCTGTCCTAAAGGTTATAGAGCTGTTGGAATGGCTAATAATAGAAATCCTATTCCAATAATTATACCATGTCATAGAATAATTGGGCATAATGGTGATTTAGTAGGCTTTGGTGGAGGAATGGACTATAAAGTTCGTTTACTTGAATTAGAAGGTCATGATGTAAAAACTAAAGAAACAAAAGCAGGTAAAAAATATTATATAATACAATAGTGCAAAATTGCTGGGAAATCTTATAATTAAAAACCAACCAATGCTTTGAAATTTTTTATAGTAAAAATTAAATTGCTAAAAAATGTTTTAACTCTTTACTTTGTGGCGAGGGAGCCATGCAGGAATCTTTCTCTTACGCGGTGTGTGTACATGTTTTGAGTAGAGAGCAGAAATCTATGATTTCTCGTGAATCACTTACTGCTAGGAATGAAATGAGTAGGAGTTACCTATTTAGTAGAAGTTGAATGAAAAAACATGCGCACCAATGTTCCTTAGAAAGAAACCCTGCATGTCTCCTAGTATCTATATGGTTGCTAGTTAATAATGCAAATTTATGTTTAATATCCAGACTGGTATTAAATGTATTAAAAAATTGCACTATTGTAGTATATAAAAATGACAAGAGCTTAAGAAGTGTTTATATTTCTTAGGCTCTTATATATTTTTTTTGTAAAGCATGTTCTTTTGTGTCAGAGTGCTATAGCTTCTCATAAAATAAATATATAGATAGTTATGGGAAGTGATATAGTGCATTTTAGGAGAAATATTCGATATATGACATCTCAAAATCCGGTTGTGTTTGTACCTGGAATATTCGGCTCTTTAGGACATGACATAATACCAGGTACTGGTAAAATGAGATTTGGTCCATCAAAATACGTATACGAACCTGTCGTGGAAAATTTTATTGATATGGGTTATAAAAAAGAAGAGACTTTATTCGTTTGTTTTTATAATTGGAGAAAATCAAATAAGTATAGTGCAAAAGAATATTTGATTCCAATAATTGAGAAGGCAAAAAATAAAACTGGATCGAATAAAGTGGATATAGTTGCTCATAGTATGGGAGGGTTAGTAGCTAGATCTTATATACAAAGTGAAGATTACAGAGATGATATAAATAAACTAATCTTAGCTGGGACACCTAATGCAGGTTCTCCTAGTTCTTATTTCTTTTGTTCAGGGGGAAAGCTTCCATATGATGAAGTTAACAATAACTTCTTTTTTAAGGCTTTATGGGAAGGTTTTGTATGGTATATGAAGGCATCTAGTAAAGGAAATAAGATGGGTAAATTGAAAAATTTTTTTCCAAGTGTTACTGAATTATTGCCTTGTAGACAATATGGAGATTACATTTTTAAAGATGATGATAAAGAATGTTTAGAATTTATACCAATTAGTGATATGGAATTGCAAAATAATTTTCTTAATGAGTTAAATGATAATAGTAATATATTGTATAGGAGAAGAATTAAAATATATCAAATAATTGGATATGGCTATGAGACTGATGAATATATCTGTATAAAAAAAGCGGATGAAAAAACATGGAAAGATGGAAAACCTGTATATAGTGTCAAGACTGTTTATGGGGATGGTAGAGTAACATGTGATAGTTGTAAAACTATAAAAAGCAAACAAGTTTTAGTAACTGGTAGCCATACAGATTTATTAAAAGACAATAAGCTTATTCTAGCAAATATGTTAAATAAACAAGTAAAACAAACTAAAATTAAGGAAGAAAAGAATAAGAAAATTTGTAATGTGCTTATAAATGGTGCTAAAAGAGCACATATAAAAGTTAATGAGAATGAAATAGTTGTTGATAGGCATTACAAAAATGTATATAAAAATATCAATGTTGAGAAAACTGGATATAATAATTATTGGGTTTTAATATATGTAAATGAGGATGATAAGTTAAAAATAAAAGTTGATCCATTAAGTAGAAAATGTAATGTAAGTGTATTTAGTAATAGCAATGTTCATAAAAATCAAAATATAAATATAAATATTTATAATTCAGGATGGATAGATTTGTAATTATGTATATTTAACCCTGATTATTCATATAACTTTGAATTAGAAGATTTCGGTGAATTCGAAGGCATACCGAGTTGGTATGCTCGCCATTTAATGGACATCTTATAACAACGAAGGCAATTACGTAGTAATTGCAACACACCGTTTCAACAAGGCGCAATTACGCACCGACTGTTAAATATAATCGATACCTGCTACCTATAGAGATGAGAGACATCTTTCGCCTTGTTATAATCGGAAGGATACCTTGTTAATGAATCTCCTATTCAGTTCCTTCATATGAGTAAGCGATTCACATAAAATCATAGATTTTAGTTCACTGCTCATAATTTTCTATGAATAATCTGGGTTATAAGTTATCAAAACCTAATAAGCTGTTTATACGCAAAAAATGACAGGCTCTTTTAAAGCCTATCATTTTTTTGCGTATAAAACCAAGTCTTACCTTAGTTAAAATCATTTTTTAATGCTTTTACTTATTTTTATTATTTATTAATTCATTAATAGAAGTAAAAATGATACTTAATTCTTTAATTTGATTATCTAAAAACTGTGTTCCTTTTAAGGTGATTGAATAATATTTTTGTGGTATTTTATTTTGAGAAATATCTGACTTCCAGATACTTTTTACAAGTTCTAATGACTCTAGTTGATATAGTTGTGAATAGATTATACCTTGATTTAAATAAAGAAAAGACTGAGTTCTTTTTTTTATTGCTTCAAAAAGATTGCTACTAACTAAATCATTTTTATTTAATAAAAATAATATGTAGATATCTACAATAGATTTTTTTAATTTTTTTGTTAGACCGTGCATTACATCACCTCCCTTAAAAAACATAAGTATTTTATAAGAAAAAGCGTGTTTTTATTACTATGTTATTATAAAAAGCATATAAATATTAAAAATATTAAAAATATTCAAAACATATATTAAACTTTGTTAATATAAAGATTTAAATACAGGAAATGTCATAGAATGAAGAGAATACACTATATAATTAATAGAAAATTATAATACTTTTTATGATTTTCTATTAATAATCTGGGATGCTTATAAAACAAGGTTTTAATACTAAATGGAGGGATTAAATGAAAAATGATAATGTTAATGCTTTAATAAAAAATGTTAGTAAAGTGATAGCAGGTAAAAAAGAAACAATCTCAAATATTATTATATGTCTTTTATGCGAAGGACATATTTTAATAGAAGATGTACCAGGTGTTGGGAAAACTACATTAGTAAAAGCACTTGCAAAATCATTAAATACTGGTTTTAAAAGGATACAATTCACACCAGATTTACTACCCTCAGATATAATAGGCGTGTCTATTTATGATAAAAAACTAGATAATTTTAGATTTGTAAAGGGACCAATTTTTGGTTCGGTAATATTAGCAGATGAAATTAATAGAACGTCGCCAAAGACTCAAGCAAGTCTTCTTGAATGTATGCAAGAAAGAAAAATAACTGTTGAAGGTAAAATTTATGAGTTACCAGAGCCTTTTATGATATTAGCAACGCAAAACCCTATAGAATATGAAGGAACATTTCCTCTTCCAGAGGCTCAATTAGATAGATTTATCATGAAAATATCTATTGGGTATCCAGATAAATATAGTGAAAGAACCATACTTGAAAGATTCAAATATAATGATCCTTTATTAGAATTATCAAGTGTAATAGATAAAGAAGATATAAAAGCTATGCAAGAAGATGTTAAAAAAGTGCATGTTAACAGTGAATTATATGATTATATAGTAGATATAGTAACAAAGACAAGAAATGATGCTAACATCAGATTAGGAGTAAGTCCAAGAGGAAGCTTAGCACTTCTTAGAGCTGCTCAAGCAAGGGCATATATCAATAATAGAAATTATGTGCTGCCTGATGATGTAAAACAACTTGCTAATCCAATATTTAATCATAGAATAATACTTACTCATGAAGCTAAGATTAGAGGGATTACAAAAGAAGCTTGTATTAAGTCTATAATTAATACTGTCAAAATACCAGTGGTGAATCAAAAATGATTAAAAAAAGCCTTTATTATATAGTATTAATAATGAGTTTTCTTATAGCATTATTAGTTGGTGGGAAATTTTCGTATACAATGTTTTTTCTGACTTTAGCTATATATATATATGTTTTATTATCAATGCGAAATATAAAAAAAAATCTAGTAGTGAGTTTTTGGCTGGATAAAACTTGTGTTAATAAAGAAGATAACATAAAAATAGAGTATAAGATATACAATGCATCAGTATTTCCAATTCCGTTCATGGAAATAATAGACAGCTTACCTAAAAGACTATCTAAAACAGCTAGTAAAAAAGAAATATATCAATCAAATCCTTTTGAAACAGTTTCAGTAGAAAGAGAGATAGTTTGTGAACATAGAGGTCAATACGATTTAAGTGAAATAAAAGTAATAATAGGTGATGTATTTGGATTAACTAGACATAAAATAACGTTGACAGATTCAGCATATTTAAAGGTTTTACCTAAACTTTATCCATTAAAAGAATATAATATACAAACTAATGAATCCTTTGGAAAAGTAATGGCAGTTAAAAAATACTATGATGATTATGCTAATTTCAAACAACTAAGAGAGTATAGAATAGGTGATAGCCTTAAGATGATTAATTGGAAAGCAAGTGCTAAAAATGATGAGTTATATGTGAAATGCTTTGATTCATCAGCACAAGTTAAAATTCATGTTTACTTAGATTTTCAAATTAGCAAGTACATGACAGACTATGATAACGCTATTGAAGAAAAAATAGTTGAATGTACAGCAAGCTTAAGTCATCATATGCTAGTACAGGGATACGAGACCAAGCTCACAACATATACAGATAAAAGAGTGAGAGTATCGGGCAGGAATATAAACTCTATAATGGCTTTTCTAGAAGTTTTATCACTTATAAGACCAACTAAAGATATAAGTATATCTGAGATTATAACTAATGAACAGGATTTAGATTATGATGGAAATGTATTAATTATAGTAACCAATAATATAGATGAAAGCTTAAAAGATGCAATAATAGCTTTAAAAGCAAAAGGTTATTGTGTAGCATTAGTGTTGGTAGGAAATTTTGTGAAAGATAAAAATAATGTCCATCAGTTAGATGTACTATCAAGGCTTAATATTAAGTACAATTTAGTAGATATTAACGACAATATATCTGGAGTTTTGAGGTGAAAAAATGAAAAATAAAATATTTGCATTGATAAATATTGCTATGAGTTATTTGTTTTTATTTTATATTATGAATATGTTGCAATGGCAGCTAACTAAAATTAATGTTTTAATAATATTGAGTTTACCAATAATAATAACTCTTTTTATATATAAACTTAAACATAAAAAGAAATATGTTGCTATAACAACTTTTTTACTACTAGTAGCATTTGTAGTTTTTGCAGTTTATTTTAATAAGGAATACTTGCATTTCAAATATGTGTTGTATGATTTTTTTACTTGGTCTATAAGATATATAGAGGGCTACACCATTATCCATCAAAGTTATAGCTATATTTTATTATCTTTAATCTGTATGTTAATTACATGTATATCATATTTAATTTTTATTAAAAACAATATAATTATTATAAAAATACTAATTGGGACTGGTATATTTATTATTAGTTGGTTTAACTACATGGATAATGCATTAACCTATTATACAATCTTTTGTTTCTTAGTCTTGATAATGATGGGGAATAATTCATACGAAAAATATTATAAACAGTGGAAAACAGATGGTAAAGATTTAATTTGCTTTAGTGAAAGCAAATGGGTAATATACACATTAATTACATCTTTTCTTATTGCATTTTTTGTTTTTCTTATTCCTAAAGATGTTTCTCCTATAACATGGAAATGGCTTGATAAAAATATACAGGACAAATTTCCTCAATTAACTTATTGGAGAAATGAACAAAAAAAATCGATTAATTATGGCTCTGAAATAGGCTTTGATTTATCGTCGACTGGCTTTCAAAATGATAGAATTAGATTGGGAGGACCAGTTTTGCCTTCTAGCAAATTAGTTTTAAAAGTTAGAGGTGAAAACAAAGAATATCTTAGAGGAAGAGTATCTAATATATATACAGGTTTTTATTGGAAAAGCACTAAAAAGCTTTTTCAAAATCAGGTCGGGGGATGTAACTTAAATCTCATCAAAGATAATACTGTAAAAGGAGATATTAACATCTTAGAAATTGAGCATGTAGATATGGCATCATCAACATTATTTAGTCCACTATTATGTACAAAAATAAAAATTAAAGATAATTATTATGCTAATACTGATTTTGAAATGATGAGTGGTAGAATGATTTTGGATAAAGAAAGATACAAAGCATATTATGTAAAACCTTCATCAAAGGAATATAGCCAAAATTTCAAAAAAATTAAAGAAGAAGAAAGAAAACTATATGTACAATTACCTGAAATTTTGCCACAGAGAGTTAAGGATTTAACTGATAAAATAGTTAAGGATAGTAGTAGTGATTATGAAAAATTAAAAGAAATAGAAAAATATTTAAGAAACAATTTTGAATATTCATTAGATGCTGAATATAATCCATATAATAGAGATTTTGTAGATTACTTTTTGTTTGACTTAAAAAAAGGTTATTGCACTTATTTTGCAACGGCTATGACAGTTATGGCAAGATGCTGTAATATACCAAGTAGATATGTAGAAGGTTTTAGAATGTCAAATGATAAAGTAAAAGGTGTCTATAATGTATATAATAGTAATGCACATGCATGGGTAGAAGCATATGTTGAAGATAGAGGTTGGATAACCTTTGAGCCTACGCCAGCTTTTTCAATAGTGTCTGTCGAAACTAAGCAATCTAAAAGTGAAATTAGAGAATATGATGGCACAAAGCTTCATAATAATAAGAGAAGATATATTAATGAAGAGGATTTATGCTTAGATATTGCTACTTTAAACAACAATGAGAAGGTAACTTATAATGAACAAGATCATAAAACATATAATAATATTAAAACAATTATGTTAATCATAGGGATTTTAATAATAATTTTATTAAGTATTCTTGCAATTATAATTTATAGGAATATAATAATAATTAGGAAAAAAATTTATGTTATTGACAATAATGATAATAGAAAAGCAATCTTTTATATTGATATGATACTAGAATTTATGAAGAAAGATGGAATAGAAAGACGTCCTTCTGAAACTTTTTTAGAATATTCAAAAAAGAATAGAAATAAATTAAATTTTATCAACCTTGATTTTAAAATATTGGCCAACATTTACAATAAAGCTGTTTATAGTCAGGACAATGTACGTAAAGAAGAAGCTGAATATGTAAAAAATTATTACAATAAATACCAAGAGTATATAAAAGAAAAGATAGGAAGATATAAATTTCAATATTATAAGTTAACAATAGAGAAAAGAATATTATTATAAATGGAGTCAAAAGAAGATTAAATAAAAAAGTTTGTAATAATTCATATCATTGTATATACTATATAGATAATCTTAGTTATTCATACTGTGGATGATATGTAAATAGGCAGTATGAAAAACAATACAAGAGAAAACAGAGGTGATATGGAATGAATTATAAACTCATAGCTGTAGATATGGATGGAACTTTGCTAAATAGTGATAACGTAGTTTCAGATAAAAACAAAAATATGCTTAAAGTAGCTACGGAAAAAGGAATTCAAGTAGTAATATCAACAGGGAGAATCTTTACATCAGCAAAATATTATGCACATTTATTAGGTTTAATAACACCAATTATTGCATGTAATGGAGCTTATGTATGCGAATATCATAAAAACCGAGTTATTTATGATAATGATATAGACATGTATAATGCGAATAAAATTATAGATATATTAGAAGAAAATAATGCATTTTATAGATTTTATGATAATAAGAACTTTTATCTAAAAAATTTAGAAAGTATGTCAAATAAATATGGTGAATGGAAAACAAATGCTGAGGATATTTTTAAAGTAAAAGTAGTTGTATTGGATGATGTCAAGAACTATGTAAAAGAGCATAAGCCTAAAATATATAAATATGTTGTAGTAGAGGAAGATGATGAAAAACTTAATCGAATAAAACAGCAAATTATGAGTTTAAAAGGCATAGAAGTAGTTAGCTCATGGAGAGGTAGCTTTGATATTATGAATGCGGGAGTATCAAAAGGTAACGCTTTGAAGGAATTATGTAAAATATTTAATATAAATAGGAATGAAGTAATAGCAATAGGAGATAATCACAATGATATTTCCATGATTGAGTTTGCTGGTACAGGTGTAGCTATGGGTAATGGAGAAGAAGAAGTAAAAAGGCTTGCAAATATAGTTACAGATACAAATGATAATGATGGAGTAGCGAAAGTATTAAAAGATTTAATTGGATAAAAATATGGTAAGGAGTGATATATGTGGCTTTAAATATTGTATTGATTGAACCTGAAATTCCACAAAATACTGGAAATATTGCCAGAACATGCGCGGCAACGGGATCTGTATTGCATCTGATAAGACCATTAGGATTTTCATTAGATAGTAAACATTTAAAAAGAGCAGGATTAGATTACTGGGATTTATTAGATGTAAGATATTATGATTCATTTGAAGAGTTATTAAATAAACATGATAAAAATAAATTTTTTTATGCTACAACTAAAGCTAATCAAACACATTCAGATGTCAAATATTCTGATGAATGTTTTCTAGTATTTGGAAAAGAAACAAAGGGTATACCAGTAGATATATTGAATGGTAATAAAGAACAGTGCATAAGAATACCTATGAGAAATTGTGAATCTGCAAGATCATTAAATTTAGCAAATTCAGTTGGAATTATAGTATATGAAGCATTAAGACAAGTTAATTATTTAGATTTAAGATAATGATATATTAAGTTTTGTTTATAAAATACATAGTTATAATAAATTTTTAATTTATTAATCCTGATTTTCTGAATTGTAAGCATTAGGTAAATTCGAAGGCTTACCTAGTTGATGTGGTGTATAAAAATTAGCTAATCATGTAAATAATTATATACAAAGTCTTTATTTTATATTTATTTCAGCTCTGATTATTGATATAATTTTCTATGAATAATTGAGTTTAATAAGCACAATTGATATCCAAATATGTATTTACAAAATATACCTGTAAAAAAAATTAATAAATTTAACATAGATTTAACATAAGTTATTAGATTTTGTTATATCATATATTTTGTGCGAAAAAATACTTAGGAGGACTTATATGACTAATATAATGAATACGACTTTTACAGTTCTTGGTGGACTGGGATTATTTTTGTATGGCATGAATTTAATGGGAATGGGACTGCAAAAAGTAGCAGGAGATAAGCTTAAAAAGCTAATCGAAATACTCACTAATAATAAGTTTATGGGAGTATTAGTAGGAGCATTGGTTACAATGCTAATACAAAGTAGTAGTGCTACTACAGTTATGGTAGTAGGTTTTGTTAATGCAGGATTGATGTCATTATCTCAAGCAATAGGTATAATAATGGGTGCTAATATAGGTACAACTGTAACAGCACAGCTTATTGCATTTAAGCTTACTGATATCGCACCTCTTGTGATAGCTATAGGTGTTGGTATTTGGTTATTATCATCAAAGAAGAAAAATAAGGAAATTGCAGAAGTTTTAATAGGATTTGGTGTTCTTTTCTTAGGTATGTCTTTGATGTCTGGAGCTTTGAAGCCACTAGCAGATTCTCCAGTCTTTGAAAATTTAATCAAAAGTTTAAATAATCCATTTTTAGGCATTTTAGTTGGCTTTGGAATTACTGTAATTGTTCAAAGTAGTAGTGCATCTATGGGTCTATTACTTGCTGTTGCGTATGCATCTGAATTAGTCACACTGGATATAGCATTTCCCATATTATTTGGTCAAAATATAGGTACATGTGTTACCGCTCTATTATCAAGCTTTGGCGCTAATAAAACTGCCAAAAGAGCAGCAGTTATGCATTTATTATTTAACATATTAGGTACTACAATATTTATGATAGCAATATATATATTCCCGATTAAGAGTTTCATAGAATCTATGAACCCGACAAATATTAAGAGACAAATAGCAAATGCTCATACTATATTTAATATAGCTAATACGATAATACTTTTCCCATTTGCGGAATTAATAGTTAAAGCAGCCACTAGGCTTATACCAGGTACAGATGATGAAGATGAAGTTCAGGGCCTTAAATACCTTGATTCAAGGATTATGGAAACACCATCCATTGCTGTAGGCATGGCATCAAAAGAAGTATTAAGAATGGGTAAGTTAGTTAAGAAAACATTAGCTTTATCTAAAGAAGCTTTTCTTAAAGCGGACGAAAAACTTGCACATAAAGTATTTGAAGACGAAAAGAAAATTAATTGGATGGAAAAAGCTATTACAAACTATTTGGTTGAACTTTTAAATGCACCACTAACTGATAATCAACATTTGGTAGTTACGGCTTTGCTTAACACAATTAATGATTTGGAAAGAATTGGAGATCACGCTGATAATTTAGCTGAATTTGCACAATATAGAATTGATAACAATTTAAAAATGTCTGATTATGCATTAAAAGAGCTAGATATAATGTTTGGCAAAGTGCAAGAATCATTTGAACAATCTTTAAAAGCATATAAAAACCCAAGTGAAGAATATGTAAGTGCTGTATTCGTTTTAGAAGAAGATATTGATAAAATGGAAAAACAGTTAAGAGCTAATCACATAGACAGATTGAATAAACAACTATGTTCAGGTAGTTCAGGAATTGTATTTTTAGATGTAATAAGTAATTTAGAAAGAATAGCAGATCATGCATCAAATATTGCATTAGCTATACGTGATGCTATTAAATAGTTGATATAATATAAAGCGTTAATATAAAAATAGAGGTTGGCTTAAAAATAATTTTTTAGCCAACCTTTTTTAATACACTCATCTGAAATAATAAGTCATGTACCCGACAAAGAATAGCAATAGAAAATATATATGAAAAACCAATAATAACTTGGCTTAAGCCGCTATTATCCATATTCAAACAAGGACTTATTCATCTATTTTAGCTTTTTCTATTACATCCTTCATTTTAGTCATTATATAGTCATATCCACCTTTACTATGAGGAATTAGACAATTACTACAATCCTTTATACCATCTTTGTATTTAAAATTGCCTCCGCATTTATCTTTTAGCATAAAAAGAGGGCAAAAACAGAAAAGACAATTAAAACTTGAATCGTCATTGACTTTATGACAAGGGAAGAATTCACACTTCCTATTTTGGAAAAATTTATAATTAGTGGTTTTTAGTTCTTTCATAAGATCGCCTCCATTAAAATTATACACCATTTCTAATTTATTGAATATCTTGAATTATACAGCTGTATTATTTATGCTATATTTTTGATATCTTAATTAGTTAAATGAATAATATATTAGTCAAATGAGTAATATATGTATAAATATATTCTATCAAAATAATCAGGTAGTATATAGTAAAATTTAAAATAAAGAAATATTTAAAAAAATTTGTTGTATAAAGAATTAGTGTGTATTATAATAAAATTGTAAAAGATAACTGATAAAAATAGCATATAAAAAACTGGATGAAGAATACGGGAGAGAACAAAGTGTCGCCGAAGGAGTAAGCGTTGAGCTTGCCGTTCAAATGTGAAGCTCTCAGGCAAAGGGACCGTATTTCGACAGAACTCTGAAGAGCGTAAAAGCACCGTAGGAGCAACTCTTTTGAAAAAAAGAAGAATCTCTCAGGTTTAAAACAGAGCATAAGGCATTGTTTAATGTTTTATGCTCTTTTTGTGAGCAAAGAGCTAAAATCTATGATTATAAGTGAATATTTTACTCCTAGAAAGGAACTGAGTAGGTGTTTTATATCAATATTTCACATTATACAAAAGGAAGTGTATAAATTGATTATAATTACAAATAATCCTTTAGTGAAGGAAAAATTTTCGGAATATGACATAATATTTAAGGAAATTGACTATTTAGAAATATTGAAACAAGTAAGAGATATGATACATAAAGGACATAAATTATTAACACATCCATTATCAGGAAGCGTTAAACCAAATGAAACACCTTATAAGTCACTCGCTGTATCTAAGCAATCAATAGGTAAGTTAGATATGGATTCATTAATGATTATAGAGAAAAGCATTGAAACAACTAACAAATTTTATAACAATGCCAAAAGACCACATTGGAAAGAGAGTATACTAGAGGATTTTCAATTGATTGATAAAACATTAATTGAAAATGCTTTAAAGAATAAATAAGCGTTAAATAGAAATAATAAAGGAGTGAATTACATGGAAAATATTTATGATGTTGCTATAATAGGTTCAGGTCCAGCTGGTTTATCTGCAGGATTATACGCTGGTCGCGCTAGAATGAATACAATAATAATTGAAAAAGAAAAAGCAGGTGGACAGATAGTAACTACTGAAGAGGTAGAAAATTATCCTGGATCAATTGAAGATGCAACAGGACCATCATTGATAGCTAGAATGGTAAAGCAAGCTGAAGGATTTGGAGCTAAAAGAATTAAGGACACAATATTAAGCATAGAGTTAGATGGAGATATTAAGGTTATAAAAGGTGAAAAAGAAGAATATAGAGCAAAATCAGTTATTATTGCCACAGGAGCAAAACCAAGGCAAATAGGATGCCCAGGAGAAAAAGAATTGACTGGTAAAGGTGTTTCTTACTGTGCAACATGCGACGGTGCATTCTTTGAAGATTTTGAAGTGTTTGTAGTTGGCGGTGGAGATGCCGCAGTTGAAGAAGCTATGTTTTTAACTAAATTCGCAAGAAAAGTTACTATAGTTCATAGAAGAGATGCACTTAGAGCAGCAAAGTCTATACAAGAAAAAGCTTTTAAAAATGAAAAAATTGATTTCTTATGGAATAGTGAAATAGTTGAAATAAAAGGTGAAGGTATAGCTGAATCTATAGTAGTTAAAAATAGAGAAACAGGTGAATTAACTCAATTAGATGCAGATGAAGAAGATGGAACATTTGGTATTTTCGTATTCATTGGTTACATGCCACAAACTGAATTATTCAAAGGTGTAGTAGATATGAATGAAAGAGGGTATATTATAACTGATGCTAATATGAAGACTAACATAGAAGGTGTTTTTGCAGCAGGAGATTGTAGAGTTAAATCACTAAGACAAGTTGTAACTGCAAGTGCTGATGGAGCAATAGCAGCTACACAAGCTGAAAAATATATTGAAGATAAATTTTAAAATATAACAAGGGGGAATTAAAATGTTAGCATTAGATAAAACTAATTTTGAACAAGAGGTATTAAATGAAAAGGGATATATTTTAGTTGATTTTTGGAGTCAAGGATGTGAGCCTTGTAAAGCACTAATGCCAAGTGTTGTTGAATTATCAGAGAAATATGGTGAAAGCATAAAATTCTGTAAATTAGATACAACTAAAGCAAGAAGACTTGCAATAAAACAAAGAGTTCTTGGTCTTCCTACAATAGCAATATACAAAGATGGAGAAAAAGTTGATGAGGTAACTAAGGACGAAGCAACTGCTACAAATATTGAAAATATGATTAAAAAATATTTATAAGGATTTAAACAACTAAAATGTTGTTTAGATAAATCACTTTATTATTAATGAGGAGGTGAACTATAGTGCGCCTAGAGTTAGGAAATATATTTATAAAGGATGTTCAATTTGGTGATAACACTAAAGTTGAAAATGGAACATTATATGTAAATAAAGAGGAACTAATCGCTCTTGTTAGCGATGATCAAAACCTTGAATCTGTAGATGTTCAATTAGCAAGACCAGGTGAAAGTATAAGAATAACGCCTGTTAAAGATGTTATTGAGCCTAGAGTAAAAGTTGAAGGATCAGGAGGAATTTTCCCTGGATTTTTATCAAAGGTTGATACTGTTGGTTCTGGTAAAACAAATGTTTTAAAAGGTGCGGCTGTAGTTACAACTGGTAAGATAGTCGGATTCCAAGAAGGAATTATTGATATGACTGGACCAGGAGCAGACTATACTCCATTTTCAAAGCTTAACAACATAGTAATAGTTTGTGAGCCAAAAGAAGGAGTAAAACAGCATGAACATGAGAAATCTGTAAGAATGGTAGGATTAAAAGCTGCTAAGTACTTTGGTGAAGCAGGTAAAGATGTAACACCTGATGAAGTGAAAGTATATGAAACACTTCCATTATTAAAGAGTATTGAAAAATACCCTGATTTACCAAAGGTAGCATATGTTCAAATGTTACAAAGTCAAGGATTGCTTCATGATACTTATGTATATGGAGTGGATGCTAAACAAACACTATCTACATTAATATCTCCAACAGAAACTATGGATGGAGCTATTCTAAGTGGTAACTGTGTATCAGCATGTGATAAAAATACAACTTATCATCACTTAAACAACCCAATAGTGCATGATTTATTTGAAGCACATGGAAAAGAAATCAATTTTGTAGGTATGATTATCACCAATGAAAACGTTTATTTAGCTGATAAAGAGCGATCATCAAACTGGACTGCTCAATTAACTGAATATATAGGAGTAGATGGTGTAGTTATATCACAAGAAGGTTTTGGAAATCCAGATACAGATTTAATTATGAATTGCAAAAAAATAGAAGATAAAGGAATAAAAACTGTCATAGTTACTGATGAATATGCAGGTCAAGATGGAGCTTCACAGTCATTAGCTGATGCAGATGCTAAAGCAGATGCAGTTGTAACAGGTGGAAACGCTAATGAAGTAGTTACTTTACCACCAATGGATAAAGTTATTGGTGATGATAAATATGCTGACACTATAGCTGGTGGAACAGCAGGAAGCTTAAGAGAAGATGGAACAATAGTTTTAGAACTTCAAGCTATAACAGGTGCAACAAATGAACTTGGATTTAACAAACTTAGTGCAAAAGGATACTAAAACCAGATTATTTAACGCTATATGAATATTTAGGGTTAAAAATACTTAGAGAAAGGATGTTGAGCATGGGATTGTATGATGGTAAAAAAGTAATCATCATAGGCGATAGAGATGGTATACCTGGTCCTGCGATAGAAGAATGCTTAAAAGCAACAGAAGCTGAAGTAGTATTTTCATCTACAGAATGCTTTGTCTGAACTGCTGCAGGGGCTATGGACTTAGAAAATCAAAGAAGGGTAAAAGAGCTTACTGAAAAACACGGTGCTGAAAATATTATTGTGTTATTAGGAGCAGCTGAAGCTGAAGCTGCTGGATTAGCAGCTGAAACAGTTACAGCAGGAGACCCTACATTTGCAGGTCCATTAGCGGGAGTCCAGTTGGGACTAAGAGTATTTCATGCAGTAGAACCTGAATTTAAAAACGAAGTTGAAGCTGATGTTTATGATGAACAAATAGGTATGATGGAAATGGTTCTAGATGTAGATGAAATCATTGAAGAAATGACAGATATAAGAGATGAATTTTGTAAATTTTAATTATTAACTAACGTTAATACACCCTAAAAAAAACCGAGAGAGGGGGTAAAAAATGAGTAAAATAAAAGTAGTTCATTATATAAATCAATTCTTTGCCGGGATTGGTGGAGAAGAGAAAGCCAATATTAAACCAGAAGTAAGAGAAGAAGTAGTAGGCCCTGGTATGGAATTTAATAAAAAATTTGGGGAAGACGCAGAAATAGTAGCAACTATAATCTGTGGAGACTCATATTTTAATGAAAATGTAGAAGATGCAAAAGCTGAAGTAATAGAGATGGTTAAGAAATATAAACCTGATTTATTTGTAGCAGGTCCTGCATTTAATGCTGGAAGATATGGTGTTGCATGTGGTACTATAGCTGATGCTGTTAAGGAAGAATTAAACATACCTGTACTTACAGGAATGTACATTGAAAACCCTGGTGCTGATATGTATAAAAAGAATTTGTACATTGTATCAACTAAGAATAACGCAGCAGGTATGAGAAAAGCTGTGAAATCTATGGTTCCATTAGCTTTAAAATTAGCTAACAAAGAGGAAATTGGTTCTCCAGAAGAAGAAGGGTATATCCCAAGAGGTATTAGAAAAAATTATTTTGCTGAGGATAGAGGCTCTAAAAGAGCTGTAGATATGTTAATCAAGAAACTTAAAGGTGATAAATATGTGACTGAATATCCAATGCCTGATTTTGATAGAGTTGATCCAAACCCAGCGGTTAAGGATTTATCTAAAGTAAAGGTAGCATTAGTTACATCAGGTGGTATTGTGCCAAAAGGGAATCCGGATCGCATTGAATCTTCAAGTGCTTCTAAATATGGTAAATATGACATATCTTCTTTTGTTGATTTAACAAGTGAAACTCATGAAACTGCACATGGTGGTTACGACCCAGTGTACGCAAATGAAGATGCTGACAGAGTACTACCTGTAGATGTAATGAGAGATATAGAAAAAGAAGGTAGAATAGGGGAGCTTCACAAATATTTCTATACTACTACTGGAAATGGAACTGCTGTTGCTAATGCTGTGAAATATGCAGCTGAATTTTCTAAAGAATTAGTTGCAGATGGAGTTGAAGCAGTTATACTAACATCTACGTGAGGTACTTGTACACGTTGCGGTGCAACAATGGTAAAAGAAATTGAAAGAGCCGGTATACCGGTTGTTCACATATGTACAGTTGTTCCAATATCATTAACTGTTGGAGCTAATAGAATAGTTCCTGCAATAGCTATACCTCATCCATTAGGAAATCCTAATATTGAAAAAGAGGACGAAAAACAACTTAGAAGAAATATTATAGATAAAGCCTTAAAAGCATTAGAAACAGAAGTAGACGGTCAGACTGTATTTGAAGATTAATTAAGAGTTTACTAGGGACTAACTCAATATAGAAATTTGAGATAGTCCCTTTTGAATAAATAAATGTGGAGGTGTTTGATATGACTTTCCCAGTAGTAAAAGGTGCTGGCTATATTTTAGTTCATACACCAGATATGGTAATTCATAATGGAACTACACAAACTACTGAAAGAATAGTAAATCCTGATTCAGAATATTTAAAGAAGATTCCAGAATATCTAAGAAGTTTTGAGGAAGTTGTTAATTATCTTCCTAATCAAACTTATATTGGTAATATGACTCCTGAAGAGTTAGCACAATATAAAATGCCTTGGTATGATCATAAATCAGAATCATTCAATCGATATGGCAAATTTGGTGAAATAATGCCACAAGATGAATTTATCGGACTAATAAAAATAGCAGATGCATTTGATTTAGTAGAATTAGAAAGTGAATTTTCAAAAGAAGTAGTTAAAAAATTAGAAAATCATGAAGCAATAAATAATGAATTATTAACTAAAATACAAAGTGATACAAGCATTGAAGAAATACAAAAACATATAAATGAAAATCATGCAGAAGCTATATACAATAATAATAAATTAGTTGGTTGTGTAAAGAGAGCACATGATATAGATGTAAATTTAACAGCACATGTTATGTTTGAAAATTTAGTAGTAAAAGCTTCAGGAATATTAGCAATGCTTAATTTGTTACATAAAAATTCAATTAATCCATCAGATATTGAATATGTAATAGAATGTTCAGAAGAAGCTTGTGGAGATATGAACCAAAGAGGAGGCGGAAATTTTGCCAAATCAATAGCTGAAGCAGCAGGATGCATCAACGCAACAGGTTCAGATACAAGAGGTTTCTGTGCAGGACCTACACATGCATTAATAGAAGCCTCAGCATTAGTACAAGCTGGTGTATATGAAAATGTTGTAATAGTAGCAGGTGGAGCAACTGCAAAGCTTGGTATGAATGGTAAAGATCACGTTAAGAAGGAAATACCTATTTTAGAAGATACTCTTGGTGGTTTTGCAGTACTTATAAGTAAGAATGATGGTGTTAACCCGGTATTAAGAACAGACTTAGTTGGAAGACATACTGTTGGAACAGGTTCATCACCACAAGCAGTTATTACTTCATTGATTACAGCACCACTTGATAAAGGCAATATGAAAATAACAGATATTGATAAATATTCAGTTGAAATGCAAAATCCAGACATAACAAAACCTGCTGGAGCAGGAGATGTTCCTACAGCGAACTATAAAATGATAGGTGCTTTAGGAGTTAAGAGAAAAGATATAGAAAGAAAAGAATTAATGAATTTTGTAAAAGAACATGGCATGCAGGGATGGGCTCCTACACAAGGACATATACCATCAGGAATACCTTATTTGGGTTTTGCTAGAGAAGCAATGACAACTGGTAATGTAAACAGAGCCATGATAGTAGGTAAAGGAAGTTTATTCCTCGGAAGAATGACAAATTTATTTGATGGAGTATCAATAGTTGTAGAAAGAAATAATGGAAAAACCGGTGAAGAAAAAGGAGCATCTGAAGAAACTATTAAAAAGATGGTAGCTGAGGCAATGAGAGAATTTGCATCACACTTATCTTTAGAGTAGAGGTGATACAAATGGAAGATAAAAATATAAAAAAAATGATAGGCAAAGTTTTTAATGATATAGCAGATGCAATTGAAACAGGTAAATTTGGAGAAAAAACTAGAGTTGCAGTTACTATGCTTGGCAGTGAACATGGTGTTGATAATATAGTAAAAGGCGCTGAGATGGCTCAAAGTAGAGATACAATGATAGAAGTTGTTCTTATAGGACCAAAAGTAGACACAAAGCTCAAAATTCATGAAGCAAATACAGAAAAAGAACAGTATGAAATAATGGAAAAACTTTTAGATTCGGGAGAAATCAAGGGTTGTGTAACACTCCATTATAATTTTCCTATTGGTGTATCAACAGTTGGTAGAGTTTTAACACCTGCAACAGGAAAAGAAATGTTTATTGCTACAACAACAGGTACATCATCACCTCATAGAGTAGAAGCCATGGTTAAGAATGGAATACATGGTATAATAGCAGCTAAGGCTTCAGGAATATGTAACCCTAAAGTAGGTATATTAAATGTTGATGGTGCAAGACAAGTTGAAAGAGCTTTATGTGAATTGAAAGACAATGGATATGATATTGATTTTGCACAGTCAATAAGAGCTGACGGTGGAATAGTAATGAGAGGTAATGATTTACTTTCTGGAACACCTGATGTAATGATAACTGACTCGTTAACAGGAAATTTGCTAATGAAAGTCTTTTCTTCATACACAACAGGAGGTAGCTATGAATCATTAGGATATGGCTATGGACCTGGAGTTGGAGAAGGTTATGATAGAAACATATTAATCATTTCAAGAGCATCAGGGGCACCTGTTATTGCTAATGCATTATCATATGCAGCTTTAGTAGCTAACGGAAATATTACAGGTGTATCCGAAAATGAATTTAACAAAGCTCAAAAAGCAGGACTAAGAGAAATACTCAGTCAGTTAACAAAAGATAAAAAAGCTGCTACTGCTGTACAAGAGGAAATTTCTGCTCCACCAAAAGAAATAGTAACAAGTCAAATAGCAGGTATAGATATAATGGAACTAGAGGATGCAGTTACTGTTTTATGGAAAAACAGGATCTATGCTGAGAGTGGAATGGGTTGTACAGGACCTATAGTTATGGTAAACGAAACAAAGCTTACACAAGCTATAGAAATATTAAAACAAGAAGGTTATATTACAAAATAAATTATTTAGGGAATATTTACGAATTTATCTTTATAGTTTTAGGGTGTTTGCAGACACCCTATTTACATGCATAAAAAATGTAATAAATGCAAAAATATTATTGTTCATTTTTTAAAAAAGATATAACAATTTATTAATAATCTAGTTATTAAAAAAAAATATAGTTCTTTAAATTATGTTAAATACTACATTTTGATAAGATATTATTTTTTATCTGTTAAATAGATATCAAGTATAGCTTGCACCTTAGTTAATTAAAATATATAATAATGATGTAATGTTTAACAAAACTGGATGTAAGTTTAGGAGGGTATTTATGTTAAAAAAAGTTTTAATTTTAGGGCTAGTCATAGTATTAGCATTCACAATGGCAGTAGGATGTACAAGTAAAAAAGGATCAGAATTAAGTGTTGGTATGATTACCGATACAGGTGGATTAGGAGACCAATCATTTAATGATTCAGCTTATCAAGGATTACAGGAAGCTGAAGATGAATTTGGTGTTAAAGTAAGTGTTCTAGAATCTTCAACAGCAGATGATTATGGTCCAAACTTAACAAGCTTTGCTGAGAAAAAATCTGATTTAATAATAGGAGTTGGATTCTTATTTGAAACAGCTATGAAAACAGCAGCTGATCAATTCCCTGATCAAAAATTTGCAATTGTAGACAGTGGTATTCCAGAAGGAACAACTAATGTTGCATCACTAAATTTTGCTGAGCATGAAGGATCATTCTTAGTAGGAGTTATAGCAGGTTTAAAAACTGAAACTAATAAAATAGGTTTCATAGGTGGAATAGAATCTACATTAATTAAAAAATTTGAAATTGGTTTTAGAGCAGGCGTAAAAGCTGTAAATCCTGAAGCAGAAGTATTCGTTGACTATGCTGGAGCATTTGACAATATGTCATTAGGTAAAGAATTAGGTTTAGCTCAAAATCAAAGAGGAGCTGACGTAATATTCCATGCAGCAGGCGGAACTGGAATTGGTATGATACAAGCAGCTGAAGAAAAAGGTTTCTGGGCAATAGGTGTTGACCAAGACCAATCACATCTAGCTGAAAAGAACGTTTTATGTTCAATGATTAAAAAAGTTGATGTTGCTACAAAAACAGTTACTGAAGCAGTTGTAGACGGAAAATTCCAAGGAAAAAGTTATTACTTTAACCTAAAAAATAAAGGTGTAGACTACAGTGATAATGTAGGAAACTTATCTCAAGAACTTAAAGATGCTGCTGATACTTATAAAAAAGCTATCGTTGATGGAACTATAAAAGCTATACCACAAAATGAAGAAGAATTTAACACATTTGAAATTCCTAATTTGTTGAAATAATAAAACTTATAGATTTATCAAATAATAAGGTCAGCAGGTAACTGACCTTATTATTTGCCATAAAGAAATTATAAATAACATAAATAAATTATAACAAGCGATTGTGCAATCTTTCGACTTGTTGAAATGATTTGTTGCAATTACTAAGTAATTGCTTTTAGTTATTATAATTTCTTTATGTATAAATTTATATTGTAAGCTTAGAAAGTTATTATATAAGGAGGGATTTCCTTGCAAAAAGTTGTTGAAATGAAAAATATAACTAAGGAATTTCCAGGAGTTAAAGCTAATGATAATATAAACTTTAGTTTAAACAAAGGTGAAATTCATGTGCTACTTGGAGAAAACGGTGCTGGTAAAACTACCTTAATGAATATACTATATGGTTTATATGAACCAACTAGTGGTGAAATATTTATTAACGAGAAAAAAGTTGTTATGAAAAATCCAACAACAGCCATTCAAAATGGAATAGGTATGGTACATCAACATTTTATGCTTGTTCCACCTTTTACTATTGCAGAAAATATAATATTGGGATCTGAACCTTCATTGTATAACGGATTAAAATTAGACATGAATAAAGCTATAGAACAAGTAAAAAGCATTTCTAATAAATATGGGTTAGCAGTAGATCCTTACGCAAAAGTTCAGGATATATCAGTAGGTATGCAGCAAAGAGTAGAGATACTCAAAGCACTGTATAGAGGGGCGGAAATATTAATACTGGATGAACCTACCGCTGTGTTAACTCCTCAAGAAATAGATGACTTAGGTAAAATATTAAATAAATTGACAGATCAAGGTAAATCAGTAATACTTATAACACACAAGCTTAAAGAAGTTATGAGTATGAGTAATAGAGTAACAATAGTAAGAAGAGGAAAAATTATAGATACCGTTGAAACTGAAAAAACAACAAGCGACAAATTAGCTGAATTAATGGTAGGAAGAAAAGTTAACTTGGCTGTGAATAAAGAAGAAAAAAAAGCAGGAGCTACTGTATTAAGAGTAGATAATTTGAAAGTAGAAGATAATAGAGGTGTAGAAAAGGTTAAAGAAATTGACTTCGAAGTTAAAGCTGGAGAAGTTTTTGCTATAGCAGGAGTTGATGGCAATGGACAAACAGAACTTGTAGAAGCATTGACAGGACTCAGAAAAGCTAAAAAAGGAAAAATAACCTTAGAAAACAACGATATTACAAATATAAAAACGCGAAGAATAATCGAAGCTGGTGTCGGACATGTTCCAGAAGACAGACATAAAAGAGGACTTGTCCTTGAATATTCTTTAGCTGAGAATATGATATTAGGTAATCATTATAAAAAACCATTTAGTAAAAACGGAATTTTGAATAATGATGTAATACACAAACATGCTGTTGATCTTATAGGAGAATTTGATGTAAGAACACCAAATGAAGACGTAAAAGCTAAATCACTATCCGGAGGAAATCAACAAAAGGTAATAATAGCAAGAGAATTTAATAGAAATCCTGCATTGTTAATTGCTTCACAACCAACTAGAGGGTTAGATGTTGGTGCAATAGAGTTTGTTCATAAAAGAATAATTAATCAAAGAAATAATGGCAAGGCTGTATTATTAGTTTCCTTAGAGCTTGACGAAGTTTTGACACTTGCAGATAGAATAGGTGTAATTTATGATGGAAAGATTATAGGTATACTAGATGCCAAAGATGCTACAGAGAAAGAATTAGGTATAATGATGGCCGGAGGAAAAAGTAAATAAAAGCGAGGTGATAAAATGGCAACTAATAAAAAGGATAATATGTTTAAGAAATTTTTAGATTCATTTAAGATACCATTTATAGCAATTTTATTAGGTTTTTTAATAGGAGCTGTTTTTATAATTGCTACTGGTAATAGTCCTTTTGTAGCTTACGGTGCTTTATTGAACGGAAGCTTAGGAAGTTTACCAAAAATAGGAGAAACATTATTAAAATCAACACCATTAATATTTACAGGTTTAGCAGTTGCATTTGCATTTAAAACAGATATGTTTAATATAGGAGCGGAAGGTCAATACTTAGTAGGTGCAATAACAACAGTTGCTGCAGCATATGTATTTAGAGGACTTGATTCGTATCTACTAATACCTCTTACATTAATTGCTGGAATGCTAGGAGGAGCTTTTTGGGCTTCCATTGCAGGTATATTAAAAGCAAAACTAGGGGTTCATGAGGTTATAGTGACAATAATGCTAAATTATGTAGGATTAAATTTAAGCAACTATCTTGTAAGATTAGTTCTAAATCCTGCCGTAATAAATGGAACTGAAGCAAAAGCACATACGATATTAATACCTGAAGCAGCTAGGTTAACAAAGCTTAAGACAATAATACCTGCTTTTGATTACTCAAGTGTAAATACGAGCATTATAATAGCAATTGTATGTGCAATAATAGCGTATTTTATTCTTTACAAGACTACATTAGGATATGAGATTCGTGCAGTAGGTCATAGTCCGTTGGCTGCAGAGTATGGTGGAATAAGTGTTTCTAAAAATATGATATTATCAATGGCTATTTCCGGTGCATTTGCAGGTTTAGCTGGTTATGCTCAAGTTGCAGGCTTAGTATATAAAGTTGACCAGGTAGCATCATCTCCGGGATATGGATTTACAGGCATTGCAGTTGCACTTGTGGGTAAAGAGCATCCAATAGGTGTTATAGCAAGTGGAATATTATTTGGTATATTGGCCAATGGAGAAAGACATATGCAAATTGAAGGCATACCAAAAGAAGTAGTTGGAATAATACAAGGTGTAATAATATTATTTATTGCCGGAGACCAAATAGTTAAATATCTAATAAATAGAAAAAACAGCAAAAAAGAGGAGGTGGCTTAGATGTTATTAGTAATTGCTATAATAGCTGCAACTTTGAGACTTGCAACACCATTGATATTTGCATCACTGGGTGGTGTGTTTTCAGAAAGATCTGGAGTTGTTAATATTGCTTTAGAAGGAATAATGATAAATGGAGCATTTTTTTCAATACTAGCTACCGAGTTTACTGATATACCTTTTATAGGTGTAATAGCTGCAATGATATCGGGAATACTAACTTCTTTAATTTTAGCTTATTTTGCAATACATTTAAAAGCTAATCAAGTTGTTGTTGGTACTGCTATTAATTTGTTAGCTGCAAGCTTTACAGCATATTTATTAGAGCTTATTTGGCATAGATCTGGTCAAACAAACCCAGTAAAACATGCGATAAAAGCACATCCCATACCTTTCATTGAAAATATTCCAATATTGGGAGATTTAACATCACAGCTTACTGTATTTGTGTACCTTGCATTTATAGCAGTTATAATCTCCTATTATGTACTATATAAGACACCATTCGGATTAAGAGTACGTTCTGTAGGGGAACATCCAAGAGCTGCAGATACTGTTGGTATAAACGTATATAAAATAAGATACAAATGTGTTATGATAAGTGGAGCATTAGCAGGCTTAGCAGGAGCTACATTATCACTCGGAACTGTTAGATTGTTTAAAGAAGGTATGACAGCGGGTAAAGGCTTTATAGCATTAGCAGCTGTAATCTTTGGTAAATGGCATCCGATAGGTGCAATGCTAGCATGTTTATTCTTTGGATTTACAGAAGCTTTAAAAATCCAATCTTCAGCAATTGGATTAGGTTTTTTACCAAGTGAATTATTGAATGCTATTCCATATATAGCAACAATATTAGCATTAGCTGGTTTTGTTGGTAAAGCAGTTGGTCCAGCAGCTAGTGGTGAAAGCTATGAAAAAGGAGATAAGTAAAATATTAACAGAACGAGCGTTAGACGGATATTGCTACGCGACTTTGTAAAAAATATGTCGAATAATAAGGATTTGATTTGTTACTAGTCTGACTTTTTGGTATAATACATGTATAGGGTTTCATATATTATTATATCCCTGATTATTTAGAATCTATAGGACATTGAAATTGATTTAATTAATAGTTAAATACTGATTCGAAGAATAAGTTTGAGTTATGCTATTAAATAAGGTAAGATAATAGATATTATTAAAATAATCTGGGAATATATAAGTATTAGGGAGTAGAGGTGAATAGTATGAGATTAGGCTTTGACTTAACATTACAGCAAACTCAAAAATTAATAATGACACCAGAGTTAAGACAAGCTATCAAAATACTCCAATATTCTAGTTTAGAGATTGTAGATCATGTAAAAAATCAAATTGAATCAAATCCTATGCTAGATTTCAATATAAAAACTAATTCAGATGATCAATATAATTCTATTGATTGGAAAGATTATGCGAAAAAACAGAGCTTTTCAAATTATGAAGCGCCAAGGGATGATAAAGATGATAACGATTACTCTTTTGAAAAATTTTATAAGGTAGAAGAATCTTTAAAAGAACACATTATGATTCAATTAGAAATATCTGAACTTAAATCTAAACAAAGAGAAATTGGTGAATTCATAATTGAATGTATTGATGATAATGGGTATTTAAGCGTTACTTTAGAAACGATTTCACAACAGTTAAGTGTTAGTATTCAAGAGGTTGAGGACGTTTTAGAATTAATTCAAACATTTGATCCTGTAGGCATAGGAAGTTTGAATTTAAAAGATTGTCTCATGTTGCAACTAGATTATAAATTTATAGATGATCCAAATGTATATGAAGTTGTAGAGAATTATTTAGAAGATGTAGCATACAATAGAATAACAAAGATATCTAAAGAATTATCAATAACTTCAAAGAGAGTGCAAGAAATATTTGACATAATTAAATCATTAGAGCCTAAACCAGGGAGAGGGTTTAGTAATAAGCATGATGATATTAAATTTGTTAAGCCTGATGTAACACTTGAACAGGTAAATGGAGAATTTGTTATTGTTGTCAATGATAATACAGCACCGAGACTTATTATTAGTAATTATTATAAGAAACTATTATCTTCTGGTGATGAGAATACCACAAAATATCTAAACAATAAGTTTAATTCTGCGATGTGGTTGATTAAGAGTATAGAACAGAGAAGACAAACTATTTACAATGTAGTTAAATCAATATTAAAATATCAGGGTGACTTTTTTATAAAAGGAGATAAGGCTCTTAAACCTCTGACTTTAAAAGAAGTTGCTGGTGATATAGGAGTACATGAATCGACTGTTAGTAGAGCTACAAATGGTAAGTATATCCAAACTCCTAAAGGATTGTTTGAACTCAAGTATTTCTTTTCTAGTGGAGTTAATAATACAGAGGGTGGAATAGCTGCTACGAGTATCAAATCAATGATAAAAGAAATGATATCTGGTGAAAATACAAAAAAACCATTGAGTGACCAAGTAATAGCTAATAAACTTAAAGAAAAAGGGATAAAAATATCAAGAAGAACAGTAGCAAAATATAGAGATGAGTTAAATATTCCTTCATCATCTGGAAGAAGAAGGTTTTAGTATTATAATATTGATACTAAACTTATTAATTTGATTAAAATATTTATTTAGACATTCCCGACAGTATACTGTCGGGATATAAATATTTTGAAAGAATCAAATTATAGAATGCTATAGAGAGTATTTTGTATCTATATTAAGAACATTTTTTTTAAAATAACAAAAATAAAATTAGATTAAATAAAAAAATATATATAAACTATTGCTATTTGTTTTGGAATAACTTATAATACTAAGTGAAAAGTGAAAATATTTTTTTGAGACACACGGGACTCAATTTATCCCATAGGACAAAAATAGTCCAACTCTATATTACATCATTTTCATGACTTTTACGAATAATATAACAAGGCGCAAGATGTCCCCCATCTCTATAGGTGGCGAGTACCGATTAGATTTAACAGGTGGTGTACATATTTCCCGCCTTGTTGAAACGGCGTGTTGCAATTACTACGTAATTGCTCCTGTTGTTATAACAATAATATTAGTTACCTGTGGGACAATTATATCTGTACAGGGACAAATTCAATCCAATAGGGAGCGTATTTATGGATAATATATTAAAGCTTCAAAAAAAGATTATACCTGAAATGATTGATTTATTAGAAAAAAGATATAGAATACTCAGAAATATATATTATAATCAACCTATTGGAAGAAGAGGACTGGCAAACAATTTAGGAATTGGTGAGAGAATAGTCAGAGCTGAAGTGAATTTTCTAAAGAAACAGGGTTTATTAGAAATAAAATCAATGGGTATGAATGTAACTGATGAGGGAAAAATTATTATAGACGAGTTAAAAGACTTTATACATAGTTTGAAAGATATATCAGGATTGCAAGAAACAGTAAAAGCTAAGTTAGGAGTAAGTAGTGTGATAATTACTCCTGGAAATTTGGATACAGAAAGTCTAATTTTTAAAGATGTATGTAGAACAGGTGCTAATTATTTAAGTGAAATCATAGATAATAGTAATGAAAAGAAAAATATTATAGGTGTTACAGGTGGAACAACAATGGCTGAATTAGCAGAGGAAATGAAAGAATATAAGAAAGAAAGTGATATACTGGTACTTCCTGCTAGAGGAGGGATAGGAAAAAATTTAGAGACACAATCAAATAATATTGCTGCTAAATTAGCTGAAAAAATTAAAGGTACTTATAAACTGCTACATGTACCGGACAATGTAGGCAAAGAAGCACTTGAGACCTTATTACAGATAGATGAGATAAAAGAGTTAAATAATATGACTAAAAAAATGGACATCTTAGTTTTTGGTATCGGTAGAGCAGATGACATGGCTAGGAGAAGAAAGTTAAACCAAAGTACTTTAGATTTATTAAATGAAAATGGAGCCGTTGCTGAAGCTTTTGGTTATTATTTTGATATAAATGGTGAAATTAAAATGGAATCAAGTACATTTGGTTTGAAATTAGCTGACTTTAAGAAAATACCAACAGTTATAGGAGTTGCATGTGGTACTAAGAAAGCAGAAGCTATCATTGCAATATCATCTTTGAGAGAAAATATGACTATAGTAACTGATGAGGGCACTGCAAGAGAAATTTTAGAATGCAAAAATAGTTAAACAAGCCAAAAGGCTATAAATATATAAAATTAGATCTTATTAAGAGGAGGAGTTATAAAAATGAAAGTTGCAATCAATGGTTTTGGAAGAATAGGTAGAAATGTTTTAAGAGCAGCAATAGAAAATAACAATGAGGATTTTAATGTAGTAGCAATAAATAACCCTGGAAGTATAGAAAGTGCTGCACATTTATTTAAGTATGATTCTTGTTTTGGTAAATTTGAAGGAAAAGTTGAAATCGAAGGAGATAATTTAGTAATAAATGGAAAGAAAATAAAAGTAGTAGCAGATCGTGATCCTGCAAATCTACCTTGGGGAGAAATGGGAATAGATGTAGTAGTTGAATCAACTGGTAGATTTACAAAAAGAGAAGATGCCAATAAACATATCGAAGCTGGTGCAAAAAAAGTTGTTATCAGTGCTCCTGGAAAAGAAGAAGATATAACAATTGTTATGGGTGTAAATGAAAAAAATTATGACCCTAAAAACCATCATATTATTTCAAATGCTTCTTGTACTACAAACTGTTTAGCTCCATTTGCAAAAGTAGTAGTTGAAAAATTTGGTGTTAAAAAAGGTCTTATGACTACTGTTCACTCTTATACAAATGACCAAAATATATTAGATGCAAGCCATAAAAAAGATTTTAGAAGAGCCAGAGCAGCAGCTGAGTCTATAATACCAACTTCTACAGGAGCAGCTAAAGCAGTTGCGTTAGTTATCCCTGAATTAAAAGGTAAATTAAATGGTATGGCTATGAGAGTTCCAACTCCTACAGTATCTGTTGTTGATGTTGTATTTGAACTTGAAAAACCAGCTACAGCTGAAGATATAAATAATGCTTTTATAGAAGCAGCAGAAGGTGAAATGAAAGGAATTTTAGGATATTCTGATGAGCCACTAGTATCAATAGACTATAGAAAAGATGGACGTTCATCAATAGTTGATGGTTTATCTACAATGGTTATAGACAATATGGCTAAAATTGTTTCTTGGTATGACAATGAGTGGGCATATTCTTGCAGAGTAGTTGACCTAGTATGCTATATAGGAAAAAAAGGCTTCTAATAATTAACAATTAATAGTTTATCTGATCGGTTATGTGAATTATCACATAACCGACACCTGTTATTAGAATAAAATTATTTATATACAATTTAGTTAGACGGAAAATTTAGGTTTATGTATATATGTAATACAAATAACAGAAAAAGGAGTGTAAATATGTTAAATAAAAAGTCAGTTGAAGATATTGATTTAAAAGGTAAAAAAGTACTTGTTAGATGCGACTTCAATGTTCCTATGAATGATGATAGAGAAATAACAAATGATGCAAGAATATTAGGAGCAATGCCTACTATTAAGTATGTACTTGAGCATGGTGGAAAACTTATATTAATGTCTCATTTAGGCAGACCAAAAGGACAGCCAAATGAAAAATACAGTTTAGATCCTGTTGCAAAAAGACTTTCTGAGCTTTTAAACAAGGAAGTTATTTTTGCAGCTGATGACGAAGTAGTTGGAGAAAATGCTAAAAAAGCAGTTGAGTCTATGAAAGAAGGCGACGTAGTATTACTTCAGAATACTAGATTCAGAAAAGAAGAAACAAAGAATGGCGAAGATTTTGCAAAAGAACTTGCTTCTCTTGCAGATGTATTTGTAAATGATGCTTTCGGTACAGCTCACAGAGCACATGCTTCAAACGTTGGTGTAAGTAATATACTTCCATCAGCTTTAGGTTTTCTTGTAAAGAAAGAAATAGATATTATGGGAAAAGCTATGTCAAACCCAGAAAGACCATTTGTTGCAATACTTGGAGGAGCTAAGGTTTCTGACAAAATATCAGTAATAGAAAACTTATTAAACAAAGCTGATACAATACTTATCGGTGGAGGAATGACATATACATTTTTAGTAGCTAAAGGTTGTTCGGTAGGAACATCACTACTAGAAGAAGAAAAAGTAGAATTTGCAAAAGAGCTTCTAAATAAAGCACAGGAAAAAGGTGTTAAATTATTAATCCCAGTTGATACAGTAGCCGCTAAAGAATTTAAGAATGATACTGAAATAAAAATTGTTAAATCAGATAGTATTCCTGATGATATGATGGGGTTAGATATAGGACCTGAATCTAGAAAACTATACAGTAATATTGTTAAAGAAGCAAAAACAGTTATATGGAACGGACCTATGGGTGTTTTTGAAATGGAAAACTTTGCAGGTGGAACTAATGCAGTTGCACATGCTTTAGCTGATGCTGATGCTGATGCAGTTACAATTATTGGTGGCGGAGATAGTGCAGCGGCAGTTGAAAATAGTGGTTTAGCAGACAAAATGACTCATATATCTACTGGTGGCGGTGCATCATTAGAGTTCTTTGAAGGTAAAGAACTTCCAGCAATAGCAGCCATTAATGAAAAATAAGGGGGTTAAGTTGTGAGAATACCAATTATTGCAGGAAATTGGAAAATGAATAAAAATATAAGTGAAGCTGTTGAACTTGTTAATTCTATCAAAGAAGAAAGTAACAAGACAGATGTTGAAGTAGTAGTTTGTGTACCAGCAACATGTTTAAATGAAGTTAAAAAAGCAACTAAAGATACTAAGTTAAAGATAGGTGCGCAAAACATGCATTGGGAAGAAAGTGGAGCATTTACAGGAGAAATTTCTCCAATAATGTTAAATGAAATAGGAGTAGACTATGTTATAATTGGACACTCTGAAAGAAGACAATACTTTAATGAAACTGATGAAACAGTAAATAAAAAAATAAAATCTGCAATTAGTCATAAAATTAATCCTATATTATGTGTAGGTGAAACTTTAGAGCAAAGAGAGTCTGGCAAAGAAAAAGAAGTAGTAAAGAATCAAATAGTAAAAGATTTAGAAGACATTAGTGCTGAAGATGTACAAAAAATAGTTATAGCATATGAACCAATATGGGCAATAGGAACAGGAAAAACTGCTTCAAGTGACGATGCAAATGAAATGGCGGCTTTTATTAGAGAAGCTGTAAAAGAATTGTATACTGAAGAAGTATCAGAAAATGTTAGCATACAATATGGAGGAAGTGTAAAACCTAAAAATGTAACTGAAATAATGAATAAATCAGATATTGATGGTGCTTTAGTAGGTGGAGCAAGTTTAAAAGCAGAAGATTTTATACAATTAATTAATTTTTAATATTAATTGTCACAGAAAAGGAGGAGTTATAATGCCCAAAAATTTAGCAGCATTGATAATTCTTGATGGATGGGGCTTAGGAGCTGATTATCCGGGTAATGCAATAAAAAAAGCTAAAACTCCAAATTATAATAAATTGATAAAACAATATCCTAATACTAAACTTAAAGCCAGTGGTCTTTCGGTTGGATTACCTGAAGGTCAAATGGGTAATTCTGAAGTAGGTCATTTAAATATAGGAGCAGGAAGGGTAGTATATCAAGAGTTGACTAGAATAACTAAAGCTACCCAAAATGGTGAATTTTTTAAAAAGCAAGAGTTTCTAAATGCAATAGAAAATGCTAAAAAAAATAATGGCAAGCTTCATCTAATGGGCTTATTATCACCAGGTGGAGTACATAGTCACAGCAAACATTTATATGCATTGTTAAGCTTAGCTAAAAAACAAAACATGAAAGATGTTTATGTGCATTGTATATTAGACGGAAGAGATGTATCACCATCAAGTGCTAAACAGTATTTAATAGAATTAGAAGATAAGATGAAAGAAATAGGAGTAGGTACTATAGCAAGTATTTCTGGCAGATATTACACAATGGATAGAGATAAAAGATGGGATAGAGTTAAAAAAGGTTATGAAGCGATGGTAATTGGAAATAGAAATATAGCAAGTTCTTCTTTAGAGGTAATAAACAAATCATATGATGAAGACGTGACCGATGAATTCGTTATTCCTACAACTATCTATAATAACAATAAACCGATTGCTTTAGTTGAAGATGGTGATTCGGTAATCTTTTATAACTTTAGACCTGACAGAGCAAGACAGATTACAAGAGCTTTTGTAGATGATGATTTTGATGGTTTTGTTAGAAATAAGAAAGTCGATGTTTTCTTTGTTTGTATGACTCAGTATGACAAAACGATAAAAAATGTTGAAATTGCATATAAACCACAAAAATATGTTAATACTTTAGGTGAATATGTTAGTAAGCTTGGGTATAAACAACTTAGAATAGCAGAAACTGAGAAATATGCACATGTAACCTTCTTTTTTAACGGTGGAGTAGAACAACCTAATGAAGGTGAAGATAGATTATTAATACCATCACCAAAAGTGGCGACTTATGATTTAAAACCTGAAATGAGTGCCCTAGAAGTTAAAAACAGAGTAATAGAGCAAATTAACGAAGATAAGTATGATTTAATAGTCTTGAATTTTGCTAATACAGATATGGTTGGTCATACAGGAAGTGTGGAAGCTGTTACTAAAGCTATAGAAACAGTCGATACATTATTAGGTGAGATTATAGACACTATAGTTTCTAAGAATGGAAAAGCATTAATAACTGCTGACCATGGTAACGCTGAAGAAATGATAGATAAAAATGGAGGCAAAGTTACAGCACATTCAACTAATCCTGTCCCATGTATAATAGTTGGTGAAGGTGATGTTAAGTTAAAAGAAGATGGAATCTTAGCTGATATAGCGCCAACACTATTAAATATGATGGGCGAAAAGCTTCCAGAAGAAATGACAGGTAAGAGTATAATAGTAAAATAAAACAGATTTAATATGAGGAGGAAAAGTAATGAGCATTATAACTGATGTATATGCAAGAGAGATACTTGATTCAAGAGGAAATCCAACTGTAGAAGTCGAGGTAATTACTGAAAGTGGTGCTTTTGGTAGAGCAGCAGTTCCTTCAGGAGCTTCAACAGGAGCATTTGAAGCTGTAGAATTAAGAGATGGAGATAAAAATAGATATTTAGGCAAAGGTGTTACAAAAGCAGTAGATAATGTAAATGATATTATAGCGCCAGAAGTTATTGGATTAGATGTAAGAGATCAAGTTTCTATAGATAAATTAATGATAGAACTTGATGGAACTGATAATAAAGGTAAATTTGGTGCAAATGCTATATTAGGAGTATCAATGGCAGTTGCAAAAGCAGCAGCTGATTTCGTAGGTCTTGACTTATATCAATACCTTGGAGGAGTAAATGGTAAAACTCTACCAGTACCAATGATGAATATATTAAATGGTGGAAAACATGCTGATAACAATGTTGATATCCAAGAATTTATGATTATGCCAGTAGGAGCTGATTGCTGGGCTACTGCATTAAGAATGGGAGCTGAAATATTCCACAGCTTAAAATCAGTTTTAAAATCAAAAGGTTTAAATACTGCTGTAGGTGATGAAGGTGGATTTGCTCCAAACCTAACATCTAACGAAGAAGCATTAGCTACAATAGTTGAAGCTATCGAAAAAGCTGGATATAAACCAGGAGAGCAGGTAAAACTTGCTTTAGACGTAGCAGCTACAGAAATTTATGATGAGGAAGCTAAAACTTACAACTTAGAAGCAGAAGGAAGAAAACTTACTGCTGAAGAAATGGTTGATTTTTATGCTGATTTAGTAGCTAAGTATCCAATAATTTCAATTGAAGATGGATTAAGTGAAGAAGATTGGGATGGATGGAAGCTAATGACTGAAAAGCTTGGTAATACTATTCAAATAGTTGGAGACGATTTATTTGTTACTAATACAAAAAGATTAGCAAAAGGAATCAAACTAGGTAGTGCAAACTCAATATTAATTAAACTTAACCAAATAGGAACAATTACAGAAACTTTAGATGCTATTGAAATGGCTAAAAGAGCTGGATTCACAGCAGTTATTTCTCATAGATCAGGAGAAACTTCAGATACAACAATAGCTGATTTAGTTGTTGCAACTAATGCTGGTCAAATTAAGACAGGTGCACCATCAAGAACAGATAGAGTTGCTAAATACAATCAATTACTAAGATTAGAAGATATGTTAGGCGATACAGCTCAATATAAAGGAATAGATGCTTTTTATAATATTAAATAATTAGCTTAGAACAGATATCAATCATTACTTAAAACCTAGAAATATGTTGATTTAATTAAACAGTTTAAGGGTAGATAATTATCTACCCTTTGTTTTCTTACTTCTAGGAACGAAGTAAGTAGGAGTACATTGAATGGTAAAACGAAATTTATAAATGGTTTACTACTAGGGAGTAATTAGGAAGAGTTTTACTATAATAAAAATATAGATGCATAAAAAATGAAAATATGGTAATCTATATATATATGATGTATAATGTATTTAATAGTTTATTATATAAACCCAGATTATTCATAGAAAATTAAATACTATATTGCATTCTTCTGATTATAAGAAGTTCATTAAATTTTCGACATACCAACTCGGTATGCCTTCAAATTCACTGAAATCTTCTAATTCAGAACTATACACTATATTATGGGGAGTTATATAAATAATCAGGGATAAATTTATTGTAATTATAATTGATTTTGTATTATGTCTATGTTAAAATAGGTATGTTAATTGCAGTATAGGAGGTGTAGATATGAAAAGTGTTTTTTTCGTTTTGATAATTTTATCAAGTTTAGTTTTAATTGCAAGCGTACTTTTGCAATCAGGTAAAAGTGCTGGTTTATCAGGCAGTATTTCTGGTGGTGCAGAAAGTATTTGGGGGAAAAATAAAGGAAGAAGCTATGAGACATTATTAGGTAAAGTTACAACTATAAGTGCAATTTTATTCGTTATATCTGCATTAGCATTGACTGCTATAAAATAGCTTTTTTAAAAATCTATAGGAAATTATAATCTTTTAAAACTGTAGATAAGCTTTAATTTCCGTATATAGATTTCAACAAAATCTACCTTGAACTTAAATGAAGATAAAGATTTTGTTCTAATCTATAGGAAATTATAGACATGTTCTAAAAAAATCAACCTTAAGTTTAACAAAGATTTTTTTATGATGTGTAGGGAATTATAAACTTTTAAAATTTTAGATATAAATAGTTTCAGTAATTTCAAAAAAGTCAACCTTTATAGAAAGACTTTTTTTACTAATCTATAGGATATTATTGACTTACTGTGGATAAGTTATAATTTTTCGTATATAGATTAGAACAAAATTTATATTGAAAATATTTATAATCGAAGATTTGTTCTAATTTTTATATATAGATTTGAAAAAGTCTTCCTTTATGTTTTTAGAATGAAGACTTTTTTAATTATATTAATTGAAAGTATTAGAATAGTTTTGGGGTTAAACAATTCCCCATTATTATATTTTTGTTACAAAAGGAGGAATAGTATTGAATAATGAATCACTTATTTATATTGCACCGATAGTAGGTGTAATAGCATTATTATTTGCCGCTTTTAAAGCATCTAGCATAAATAAAGTAAATGTTGGAACAGATAGAATGAAGGAAATATCAACATACATCCAAGAAGGAGCTATGGCATTTCTTTCAAGAGAGTATAAAACTCTTGTAATATTTGTTGCTGCATTATTTGTTATCTTAGGAGTAGCTTTAAAAAGTTGGCCAACAGCAATATCGTTTTTAGTTGGAGCGATTTTTTCAGCACTAGCAGGATTTTTTGGTATGAGAGTTGCTACAAAAGCTAATGTTAGAACAGCTAATGCAGCAAAAGAATCAGGAATGAACAAGGCATTATCAGTAGCATTTTCTGGTGGAGCAGTTATGGGTATGTGTGTAGTAGGACTTGGTTTAATTGGTGTTGGTACTTTATACATACTTTTTGATAGCGCTAGTATAATCACAGGATTTGGTCTTGGTGCATCATCAATAGCGTTATTTGGACGTGTTGGTGGAGGTATTTACACTAAAGCAGCTGACGTTGGAGCTGACTTAGTTGGTAAAGTTGAAGCAGGTATACCTGAAGATGATCCAAGAAACCCAGCTGTTATAGCTGATAACGTTGGTGACAATGTTGGTGACGTTGCAGGTATGGGAGCAGACTTATTTGAATCTTATGTTGGTTCAATAATATCAGCAATTACTTTAGGAATTCTAGTATACGGTAAAGATGGGGCATTATTCCCATTGCTATTAGCAGGTACAGGAATTATAGCATCTATAATAGGAACATTTTTTGTTAGAGCAAACGAAAACTCTAACCCTCAAAAATCTCTTAATATGGGAACAGCAGTAAGTTCTATACTTACTATAATAGTAGCATTTTTCTTAAGTAAAAACATTTTAGGTGAAATTAATCCATTTTATGCAATAGTGGCAGGATTACTAGTAGGAATAATTGTTGCAAAAATTACAGAGTACTACACTTCAACAGAATATAAACCTGTTAAAGAAATTGCAACTGATTCTGAAATGGGTCCTTCTACTACAATAATAGCTGGATTATCTGTAGGTATGAGATCTACAGCATTTCCAATTATCATTATTGCAGCAGGAATATTGGTTGCTTATAATGTAGCTGGATTATATGGTATTGCATTAGCAGCAGTAGGAATGCTTTCAACAGCTGGTATGACAGTTGCAGTTGATGCTTATGGTCCAATAGCTGACAATGCTGGCGGTATTGCAGAAATGTGTGAATTACCAAGTGGAGTTAGAAAGATAACTGATAAGCTTGATGCAGTTGGAAATACAACAGCTGCAATTGGTAAAGGATTTGCAATAGGATCTGCAGCTTTAACAGCTTTAGCATTATTTGCTTCATATACAAAGGCAGTTGAATTAACAAATATCAACCTTACAGATCCAACTGTTATAGCTGGACTTCTAATAGGTGGTATGCTTCCATTCTTATTCTCAGCAATCACTATGAAGGCTGTTGGTAAAGCAGCATTCTCAATGATAGCAGAAGTAAGAAGACAGTTTAAAGAAATACCTGGAATTATGGAAGGAAAAGGTAAACCAGAATATAAAAAATGTGTTGATATTAGTACAGCAGCAGCATTAAGAGAAATGGTTATACCTGGATTACTAGCAGTTATTGCACCAATAGCTACTGGTTTATTATTAGGAAAAGCAGCTTTAGGTGGATTATTAGCAGGTGCTTTAGTAACTGGTGTTCTTATGGCTATATTCATGGCTAATGCTGGTGGAGCATGGGATAACGCTAAGAAATTCATCGAAGAAGGAAATCATGGCGGAAAAGGTAGTGATGCTCATAAAGCAGCAGTTGTTGGAGATACAGTAGGAGATCCTTTCAAGGATACATCTGGACCTTCAATAAACATATTAATTAAGCTTATGACTATAGTTGCAGTGGTATTTGCACCATTGTTTATATAATATAGACTATTTAAGATAATACAAAGGGACTGACTTAAAATAATATTTGAGTTAGTCCCTTAATTAGTTTATTCGGTTCTATACTATCAGTAACATTAATAATTATAAATAGAGTTAATCTTGTGTTTTTTTAAGATTTTATCATTAAACATTTAAGCCACCTAACATACCAACTCGGTATGCCTTCAAATTCACTGAAATCTTCTAATTCATAATTATACAGCATATTATACAAAGTTATATGAATAATCAGGGATTATAATAAAAACTACTATTCCAATTATTAAAAACCAGATAATTATAAAGCCTATTAATGTGGGTAATACACCAAATATCCATGTTTCATTCAAACCATATCTTCTTTCATTCTTATTTTCATATTGACAGAGACTATTGTACGCAAGTATATTATGAAAAAAACAGCACTTGATTGTTAACATATTATGAATAATATGTCCATAAAAACAATAATAGATTTTCTATGAAAGCGTGTACATTAGAAAAAGCCATTTAGTTATGTAATTAGTTAGTTTGGTTAATAATTATATAAGTAACTACTAGTAGAATTTAATTCGAACTTCTGATATAATCAAAGGAGGCATATATTAAAGTAAAAATATAATGACTGAGTGGATATAAATCTAATTAGTTGGCTGTAGGGCAATTACAAAAATATAATAATATATATTGACAAAATGAACATAAATTAAAATATACTTAAAAAAGTAAATGAATATCTAATTAGTGAGGATGATTTAATGAAGGTCAATATTGATGACTTGAGTATTAATTACATATGTGAAGGTGAAGGTAATCCTATTATTATTCTTCATGGATGGGGTGCAAATATACAGACGATGATTCCTATTTTTAATCATTTAAAAGATAGGTTTCAAGTCTATGCTTTAGACTTACCAGGGTTTGGAGAGAGTGATGAACCTAAAGAAGTTTGGGGTTCTAAAGAATATAAAGATATAATAAAAAAATTTATTGACAAAATGAATATAAAAAGAGTAACCTTAATAGGACATTCACATGGCGGAAGAATATCTATTTTACTTGCTAGCCAATATACAAAACTTATAGATAAAATGATATTAATTGATAGTGCTGGACTTATTCCTAAAAGAAAAGCAAAATACTATATAAAAGTTTATTCTTTTAAAACATTAAAATTCATATATAAAAGTTTATTTTTCTGGAAAGATAAGAAAGAAACTATGGAAAAATTCTATAAAAAATTTGGTTCTGACGATTATAGGAGTTCGCAAGGTATAATGAGAAAAATCATGGTCAAATTGGTTAATGAAAATCTAAGACCATATTTAAAAAACGTAGAAGCATCGACACTACTCATATGGGGTAGAGACGACGATCAAACTCCATTATATATGGGCAAGATTATGGAAGAAGAAATAAAAGATAGTGGATTAGTTGTATTTGATAACGCAGGACATTTTTCATACATAGATCAATTGTATAGCTTTAAAGTTGTAATTGATAAGTTTTTAGGGGAGTGTGAAACAAATGGGAAATAATATTTTATTAGGATTAGGTCTTTGTTTAGTAATTTGGATAATGTCAGTATATTTTAGAAATATATATTTCTTGCATATGCTACAGCTTGAAGAATATAATACAAATAATTATATTAGCTGGATAAAGAATCAAGGTAGAAATAAAGTTTTTACATTAAAACAAATTATCAATATAATTATTACTGCAATATTCATAGTCATATATTCATTTAAAACTATAAATATTGTTCTGTATATAGGTATGGCAGTATGGGCTATTACAATAATATACAGCATTGATTTTAAAAAGAAAGAAGTAAAGAAGCCTTTAGTTTATACTAAAAGAGCAAAAAGACTTTGTTTATGCAGTTATGTTTTATTAGTTATTTTATTTGGTATTTTTGTATTGTTATTTAAAATTAAAACAGTGAATTTACTGTTAATATTATTATGGATGTCAGTACTATATTTTTATGTGCCATACAACATGGCATTAGCTAGTGTATGTATGAAACCTATAGAAAATAGGATTAACAAATATTATTATGATATGGCATACAATAAGGTCAGGAAATTTGAAAATTTAAAGATTGTAGGTATAACAGGCAGCTTTGGAAAAACAACAACTAAATTTATAACAAACCAGATATTAAAGCAAAAATATAATGTTTTGATGACTCCAAATAGTTTTAATACACCTATGGGGATAAGTAAAGTTGTAAACAATACACTAAGTAATGAACATGAAGCATTTGTTGTTGAAATGGGAGCTAGAAAAATAGGTGAGATTGAGGAAGTAGCTAAGCTTGCAAATCCTAAAATAGGAGTTCTAACCTCAATAGGACCTACGCATCTTGAAACTTTTAAGAATTTGGAAAACATATCAAAAACTAAATATGAGCTAATAGAGGAATTACCTACAGATGGAATAGCTATATTTAACTATGATAATAATTATATAAAAAAATTAGCAGATAAGACATTTAAAGAAAAAATATTATATGGCTTAGATGATGTAGAAAATCTTGATTTATTTGCACAAGACATTAAAGTATTTGATAAAGGTTCTATATTTACTTTGAAAGATAAAGAAGGCAACTCTATTGTTTGCAAATCAAAATTATTAGGAAAGCATAATATATCTAACCTTTTAGCAGGAGCTGCAGTAGCAAGAGCATTGGGTCTTACTTTTGAAGAAATAAGGAGAGGTATAGAAACAGTAGAGCCTGTTCCTCACAGACTACAGCTTATAGACCCAGGTACAGGGGTTATAGTAATCGATGATGCTTTCAATTCCAATCCAGTTGGATGTAAAGCAGCCTTAGATGTAATAAGTAATTTTAAAGAGGGAAATAAAATAGTTGTAACGCCTGGTATGGTAGAGCTTGGACTAGAAGAAGATGAAGCAAACAAAGAATTTGGTCATAATATGGCAGAGGTTTGTGATTATATAATTTTGGTAGGAAGAAAGAAAACCCAGCCTATATATGAAGGCTTAAAAGAAAAAAGCTTTGATATGTCAAAAGTATTTGTTGTGAATTCACTAAATGAAGCAACAGTAAGACTTCAAAGTATAGTTAGACCAAAAGATGTAGTATTGTTTGAAAATGATTTACCAGATACATTTAATGAAAATTAATATGGAGGTTTAGTATGATTAAAGTTGGTGTTATTTTTGGTGGTAGAAGTGTTGAACATGAAGTTTCTGTTATAACAGGACTTCAAGTTATTGAAAATATAGATAAGAGCAAGTATGAGCCAGTCGCGATATACATTAACAAAGAAGGCAAGTGGTTTACAGGAGATTGCTTAAAAAAATATGATACATTTAAGAATAAGTCATTTAGTGATGCAAAGGAAATTATTTTCACACCTGTTCATGGTGATCGCAAAATGTATTCTCACCCTGAAAAAAAAGGCTTATTTGCAAAAAAAGTCTTTGAAGAAATAGATGTTATTTTCCCATCAGTTCATGGTACAAATGGTGAGGATGGAACCATTCAAGGATTATTCGAGTTAATGAATATACCTTATACTGGATGCAATGTGACTTCGGCAGCAGTAGGCATGGATAAAATACTGATGAAGGATGTTTACAAATCACATGATTTGCAGGTAGTAGATTATACTTGGTTTTATAGAAGCACATGGTTAAAAAATAAGGATAGTGTTATTGAGAAGGTTCAAAAAGAAGTAGAATATCCTGTTTTTGTTAAGCCAGCAAATTTAGGATCAAGTGTTGGTATAAATAAAGCAAATAATGAAGGTGAATTAGTTAACGCCATAGAAGTTGCAATAAGATACGATAGAAAGATTTTGATTGAAAAAGCAGTAAAAAACCCTAGAGAGATAAATTGTGCTGTCATGGGTTATGATGATAAATTAAAGGTTTCATTGTGTGAAGAACCTTTAGGCTGGAAGGATTTATTGACTTATGAAGATAAATACATAAATAGTTCAAAAGGTGGAAGTGGATCAAAAGGTGGAAGTGATAAGAGAAAGATACCAGCAGATTTAAAAGAAAAGACTACAAAAGAAATTGAAAGAATGGCAAAAGAAGCTTTTAGTGTCATAGATGCAAGAGGAAATGCTAGAATAGATTTCTTATTAGATGAAAATGATAAAGTATATGTAAACGAAATAAACACAGCACCAGGTTCATGGGCATTTTACTTATGGGAAGCAACAGGAATAAGCTTTAAGAGTATGATAAGTGAGATGATAGATATAGCACTTAAAGTACATGAAGAGAAGTCAAACAATATGTATTCATATGATATTGATTTATTTAAAAGAAGAGAACAGATAAGTAAAGCAAGTAAACTTTAATATAAAGCTCGACCTTTAATGTTGTTTTTAAGAATATTAGAGGTCGATTTTTATATATTGTTGTCAGTTATGAAAAGAAAAATTTAATATTTTTATTCAAGATATTATGCTATAATATTATCAAGGTGGTGAATATATGGAAAAGGAATTATTATCCGCTATTAGAGAAATAATGAGAGAAGAGTTAAAACCAATTAGAACACAACTTGATGAACATACAGTGATATTAAATGAGCATACTGAGATATTAAATGAACATACTGAGATACTAAACCAACATACTATTATTCTTAATGAACACTCACAAAAACTTGATGAACATTCACAAAAGCTAGATGAACATTCACAAATACTCAGAGCTTTAGAACATTCTGCTGAGATAGCTAAGGCAGAAAGGGATATTATGATGCATGATATTGCAGAAGTAAAATGTGATGTAACTGCAATTAAAAAAGATTTATACAGAGTAGAAGAAGCAACAGCAAATAATTGGGCTGATATTGCTAAATTAAAAAAAATAAACAATAATGCTAAGTTTATTTAACTCCTTCTTTGAAGGAGTTTCTTTATGCAATTAATAATTTTACAAAATGATGTAACATTGATATAATGAAAAATATAGATTTTTTAACTGTTAAGGAGAGGTAAAGATTGTTTAAGCCAATAAAACAAAAAAAAGTTTATCAACATGTAATTGAACAAATACAAAATATGATTATTTCAGGACAACTTAAAAAAGGAGATAAGCTTCCTGCTGAGAGAGACTTGTCTGAGCAATTAGGTGTTAGCAGAGCATCAATAAGAGAAGCTTTAAGAGCCTTAGAAATAATAGGATTGTTAGAAAGTAAACAAGGTGAGGGTAATTTTATTCGTGATAACATAGGAAATAGTTTTTTTGAACCTCTTTCAGTAATGTTTTTATTAAATAAAGGAAAAAAAGAAGAAATTTTAGAATTAAGAAAGATGATTGAAGTTGAAACAGCTGCTAGTGCTGCAACTAAAATAACTAATAATGATATAGAAGAATTAAAAGATTTAATGAAAAGATTAGAAAATGCAACAGATGAAAAGGATAGTGCAAGGATAGATAAGGAATTGCATTATAAAATAGCTCAAATTGCAGACAATTCACTTGCAATGAATTTACTAAATGCAATATCTTCACTCATGGAACTATTTATAGAAAATGCAAGAGAGATTATTATGGAGCGTTCAGAAACTAGAAATTTGCTTATAGATCAACATCAAACAATATGTGATGCATTAATAGAAAAAAATGCAATAAAAGCAGCAGAAGCAATGAGGGAGCATTTAAATACAATAAATAGATCAATGATAAATATAAAGAATGAAGATTAAACATAACTAAATATAAATCTGTGGTTAATATAAAAATTCATGGTCATACTATAGAACCATCAAATATTTTAACTGTTTTAGAAAGAAATAAATGTTAGAATAAAGAGTTTCGGATAAAATATTTTATTTAAACTATATTACTTAGAGTTTTCAAACAAAATTAGAAGGTGAATAGCCTTCTTTTATTATGATTAAAAGCAATCACATAGCTTCAGATAAATATTGAATTATATATATGTTATAATGTAATAGTAGTTTAATCAATGATTTAAGAATATAAGTTTATCAATTTGTGAAATTTTACTTAAACTAAATTGTTAATAAATAAAACAGAGAATACTGATTATAAATATGGGTAAAAATAATAATTAAGTAGACTATACATATAAATTAAATGATATAATATTATAGATTACGTGGATTTTATAAAAAATAAATCATGGAGTGATGATATGAATACTAAAGAAAAGCTTGTTGAATTTATGAAAGAACAAGCATATAAACCTTTAAAGAGTAAAGAACTTGCTAAGATATTTGACATACATAAAAATGACATGAAGGATTTTTCTAAGCTATTAAAAGAGATGGAAAAGGAAGGGTATGTTATTAGGACTAGGGAGGATACATATGGTATTCCATCTAAGATGAATCTTATAGTTGGTACATTACAAGGGCATGCTAAGGGTTTTGGATTTTTAATACCAGATGATAAAGAAATCAAGGATATTTTTATAACTTCTAACAATATGAATGGTGCACTTCATGGTGATAAAGTTATAGTAAGATTATTAAGTAGATCTAATAAAAGCAGAAAAGCAGAAGGAGAAATAATAAGAATTATAGAAAGGACTAACGAAATTATTGTTGGTACTTTTGAAAAAAGTAAGAGCTTTGGTTTTGTAGTTCCAGATGATGAGAGAATTAGACAAGATATATTTATACCAAAGGGTTTAACAAGTAATGCCAAAACGGGTCAAAAAGTAGTAGCAAAAATAAATGAATGGCCAAGTAAAAGAAGAAGTCCAGAAGGTGAAGTTATAGAAATCTTAGGTTTTATAGAAGACAAAGGTGTAGATATCTTATCTATTATTAGAAAATTTGACTTACCAGAAGAGTTCCCTCACAAAGTACTAGATGCAGCAGATAGAATCGAAGAGGAAGTTTTAGATAGCGAAATTGATAAAAGAGTAGATTTGAGAGATAAGATAATATTTACTATAGATGGAGCGGATGCAAAAGATTTAGATGATGCTGTATCTTTAGAGATACTTCCAAACGGTAACTATAAACTTGGTGTTCATATTGCTGATGTTACACATTATGTTAAAGAAAGCTCAGCACTAGACAAAGAAGCAATAAAAAGAGGAACAAGTGTATATTTAGTTGACAGAGTTATACCAATGTTACCTAAGAAGCTGTCAAATGGTATATGTAGCTTACATCCTAATGTAACTCGCCTAACATTGAGTTGTATAATGGAAATTAATAAAAAGGGTAAAGTTGTTAATCATGAGATTGTTGAAACAGTTATTAACAGCAAAGAAAGATTAACCTATACAGATGTATCAAATTTATTAGAGCACGAAGATAAAGAATTGAAACAAAAATATGCTCATATTTACGATGTTCTAAAAAATATGGAAGAACTATGCAAAATTCTAAGGAAACAAAGAGAAAATAGAGGTGCTATAGATTTTGATTTTGATGAAGCAAAAGTGATATTAGATGATGAAGGAAAGCCAATAGAAGTCAAAAAGGCTGAAAGAAGAATAGCTAATAAAATCATAGAAGAATTTATGCTGGTATGTAATGAAACAATTTCTGAATATATGTATTGGGCACAAATGCCATTTGTATATAGAGTTCATGAAGATCCAGACGAAGAAAAAATCACAGAATTCAATAAATTCATTAGAAGTTTTGGTTATATTATAAGAGGAACAAATGAGATACATCCAAAAGAATTGCAACTTTTGTTAAAAAAAGTTGAGGGCAAGAAAGAAGAAACAGTCATTAATACATTAATGCTTAGATCTCTAAAAAAGGCAAAATATAGTGAAGTTCATGGTACTCATTTTGGATTAGCAGCAAAATATTATAGTCATTTTACATCACCAATAAGAAGATATCCTGATTTACAAATACACAGGATAATAAAATTGTTTATATCGAATAAATTGGACAATAAGAAGATAAAACATCTTAAAAAGATATTACCAAAGATAGCTGAGCAAGCATCAAAGAGGGAACGAATAGCTGAAGAAGCAGAAAGAGAAACAGAAGATTATAAAATGGTAGAATACATGAGTGATAAATTAGGCCAAGAATTTGAAGGTATAGTTTCTAGTGTTACTTCATTTGGAATGTTTGTAGAGCTAGATAATACAATTGAAGGACTAGTAAGGATAAGTACACTTATGGATGATTATTACATTTATGATGAATTGAATTATTGTCTAGTAGGGGAAAGAACAAGAAGAATACACAAAATTGGAGATGTAGTTAGAGTAAAGGTTGTTAATACTAATTTGACTAAGAGAGAGATTGATTTTGAATTAGTAAGTGAAGAATAGTATTATCATAGGTTGAAATTTCTTTAAATAGTATAAGCGAAAAATAGTTAAAGAACATAAATATTAAAGTTAAAAAACCAATATAAAACATTTGAAGGAATATAAGTGAATTCATTGAGGTTGACAAAATTCATTGATAGATGTATAATAAAATCTAGACAATATTTTGAGGTGTAGTATTATGAAGAAAAACAATGATAAAACACTTGCTAGAAATAAAAAAGCAAGACACAACTATTTCATTGAAGAAACCATAGAAGTAGGTTTAGTTCTAAAGGGAACTGAAGTTAAATCTATGAGACAAGGTAAAGTAAATATAAAGGATAGCTATGCTCAAATCGAAGATGGTGAAATATTTGTTATCAATATGCACGTAAGCCCTTATGAGCAAGGCAATATATATAATACAGATCCATTGAGAAAGAGGAAGCTATTGCTTCATAAAAAAGAGATTAATAAATTAACTGGATATACTACACAGAAAGGATATTCACTGATTCCTTTAACTCTTTACCTCAAAAATGGAAAAGTCAAGATGGAGCTATCTGTTGCTAAAGGTAAGAAACTTTATGATAAAAGAGATAGCATAGCAAAAAGAGATGCAGAAAGACGGATGCAAAAGCATATGAGTCCAAAATATTAAACTTAATAAAATATCTCGGGGGCGAAATTGGTTTCGACGGGGGTATAGAGTATAGAGTAGCTAGACGTGGTTTGTTTGGATCCACGTAAAACAAATGAACACTAAATATAAACGCAGACGATAATTTCGCATTAGCTGCCTAATAAGCGCAGCTCATCTACTCTAATGGTCCCACCCATTAGATGTTAGATGTCATAGTATGTGGGGAACTACTACAGGGGCTCTCCGACCTGATAGTAGATAAATTGGAGATCGTTGACTAGAAAGTTTGTCGGTGGACGTTCTATGAGACTAAATTTAAAACAGCGACTGTTCTAGGAGAAGCTTTATATAAAGTGCTTTCGGACGTGGGTTCGACTCCCACCGCTTCCACCAAATTTATTGAAAATAATGAAAAACTATCTTTGTAGTAATTTGCAAAAATAGTTTTTTTATTTTTTGTGTATTAGATAATATAAGAAATAATTTTATTATGATACAATGGAACTTATAAAGTGGCATAAAATATATTTGTTACGATACTTCCACTAACGGTTTTAACCGTTAGTGTGTAAGTATCAATAATAAAAATTAATGGTATTATATTTTTATTTTTCAAAAATAAAAAGAGTACCATTTCTAACTTTAGTGAACCTTTTACCAGTAAAACCATTTTTGATTAGTTCTTTTTGCAGAAAATACATAAAAAAACCGTGACTTACTACTAAAATATTAGATTCATTGAGTTTAATGATTTTTTGAACAAAATTATTTATTCTATCAATAGTTTCTTTTTTTGTTTCTTTTTGAGACTCATGAGAATATAACCAAGCTATCCTGGATACAAAGGACCATATTAGACAAGGTAACCTGAGATTTTTACTTGTAAAAGCTGACATAGGAACTTCCCTTAAAATATCGGTTTTTATTATTTCTCCTTTAAAAACACTTTCGGCGGTTTTAATAGCACGATATAAATCACTTGCAAAGCACTTTTCCCATGTTATTTTCCCTAAATTAACATTATTTTCTATAACATCAGCTATATCATAATTATTAACCCATTTATTATATTCATCTGAATTCATTAATTTTGGATAAGTGCAATCAACTTTAAAATGTCTTATCAAACCTATTTTCATTAATTTCACCCTTTCATAATAACGGTAAAATATATTTGTTTTTCCTTTTGCGTTATATAGTGAATTATATATTATATACAAAAAAAATCAAGAATATTTTTTACTCATATATTTTATACAAAAATTGTTTATTTATTCTTGTTTGTAGTATATTTATGTTACATGCTATATAAATAATATATGAAAGTTTTTAAAGATTATTATTTATATAACCTTGAATAATAGTAATAATTAAAGACTATTATTCATAAGAGTTCAATGATAGATAATAGAAGAGCATATTAATATGTGTTTTTAAGCTAGAAAAAAGAATACACGGACTGTATGTGAATAGAATATGAAAGATGCTTAAAAATGAATTTTATTTTTAAGCATTTATTTTTTTAATAGAAAATAAAATACAAAAGTTATTTACGCTTTCTCTTAGATTTTTTCTTTTTAGCAACTGAAAAGCCAAAATGACCAAGTTTTTTGCCAAGTCCAAAATATCCACCATGTGAATAACAAATAGGTTTCGCTTTATTAAGGTGGAAGGAATTATTTTCATCAAGGTATTCATCATCTATGTTGACAGCTACAACTTCAGCTGTGAACATATCGTGAGAACCAAGCGGAATAATATCTTTAACTTTACATTCAATATTAACAGGACTCTCTTTAATCATAGGAGCATCTACTTTAGTTGCTTTTTCTATAGTTAAATTCATTTCCTTAAATTTATCAAAATCTCTACCAGATTTAACACCACAATAATCTGTAGCTTTAACCAAAGATTCACAAGTTAGGTTTATAACAAATTCACCAGTTTCTTTAATAATATCATATGAGTGTCTACTAGGCTTTACAGATATATAGGTCATTGGAGGATTAGTACATATAGTACCAGTCCAAGCAATAGTTATTATATTATAATTATCTTTACAGTTACCACAGGAAACCATTACAGCAGGTAAAGGATAAATCATATTACCAGCTTTCCAACTAATTTTCGTCATTAGTATCAAAACCTTTCTTATAATGTCTAATGAAATATTAACATATAAAATTTAATCATACAAGATGATGCGTATGAAATAATATGGAATTCTAAAGTACGTAATCTTAATTTTAGCTTAGATTCTTATTTATGTTAAAATATAGTTGAAAGATTAAGCAAATATTGTTATAATAAAAATGTTACAACTATAAAAATCAATGAAGGGGAGTGATGATGTTATGAAAAATACAAGTTTATTATTTGCAAAATATAATTATTTAAAACATTGCTCCAAGAATAAGGATATTGATTTTTAAGATACATGATTATGTATCAATTATTATGAAAATTCATATTTACTATACAATCCTTGGGGCAGAAAAAACACTTATATTGTTTCAGGGCTATTTTTATGTCCAAAATTATTAGTTGGAGGGTAAATATGAATAAAATAAAGTATACAAATTTATTAAATAATACATTGAAATTATATGAAGAAAAGGGTAGTTTAGAAGCTTACAAATATATCACAGAAAATAAAGGCTTAGTAATAGGTTACAGTAATGAAGCTCAAATTTATAACTATAGATATGCTTTGGCTGGAGCAGCAGGTCTCGAAAAAGAAGCATTACAAATCATGAAAGAAGCTATATTAGATAAGGGTTATTGGTATTCTTATGACTATTTAATTGAAGATGATGATATAAAATCACTTCATAAATATGATGATTTTCAAAATATGATAAATATATGTAAAGACAGAGAACAACAAGCCAAGAAATTAGCAAAGTCAGAAATTAAAATAATAGATAATAGTGTTAAAGATACTGATGATAAAACACTAATTGTAGCACTACATGGCAATCAAGAGAATATTGAAATAACAGAGGAATATTGGAGGGTGGTTGTTACTACTAATAATAATATATTAGCACTACCACAGTCTTCTCAAATACAGGTTTCAGATGGTTATGTTTGGTATGATGTGCAAAAAGGTTCTAATGAGTTGATGAAACATTATGAGGATTTATTAAAAGAACATAATGTAGGTATAAATAATATAATCGTTGGAGGATTTTCAGCTGGTGCAGGAGTAGTTTTGGATGCAGTTCTAAATGACAAAATACTTGTAAAGGGACTTATACTTGTTGCACCATGGCTTTCTAAAATTGACGAATGGAAGAGTAAGATAAATAAATTGAAACAAAAAGATATAAAAGTATATGTTGTTTGTGGAGATAAAGATGGAGATTGTTTTGAATGCACACAAAAATTTATTAAATTACTAGATGAAGAAAACATCTCTTATAAATATAAACTTATAAAAAATTTAGAACATGCTTATCCTGAAAACTTTGTAGAAAACTTAAAAGATGCACTTTCGTATATTAAGAATAGTGATAAAAATTTTTTGTATAGAGATTACTTAAATGATTTGGGATGGGAGGAATTTTTTCAAAAGCAGTTTATTAAAAAAGATCAATCTCTTTATCCTGCAAAAGTAATAGCACAATATTCTGGAATGTATACTGTAAGAATAGATAATATAGACTATAATGCAAAAATTAGTGGCAAATTTAGATATACTACAAAGCAAATTAAAGATTATCCTGTTGTTGGTGATTGGGTTTTAGTTAAAAAAAGAAGTAACTCTAAACAAGTAATTATAAATGATATTCTTACTAGAAAAAATTATTTTTCACGTAAGATGCCTATATCAGGTGGTAGGAAAATTAAAAATGGGATGATTGATGGTGGATTAACTGAAGAACAAGTGTTAGTGTCAAATATAGATACTGTTATGATTGTTTGTGGATTAGATTCAAATCTTAATATTGCAAGAATTGAACGTTATCTTACCATTATAGAACATAATAAATTGTCAGCTGTAATACTATTGAATAAAAGTGATTTATGCAGTAATACCCAAAAATATATTGAACAAATTAAGAGTATTTCAAATAAAGTAGCTGTTATTGCTTTAAGTGCTAAAGAAAAAACTGGTTTGGAAGAAGTATATAAATACATTAAAAAAGGTAAAACATTAGTATTTGTAGGATCTTCAGGTGTTGGAAAATCAACTCTATTAAATGCATTGTTTAAATCAGATATACAAAAAACTAGTGAAACAAGCACTTATTCTAGCAAAGGAGTTCATACTACTACATCTAGAAAACTATTCTTTCATCCATCAGGGTGTATGATTGTTGATACTCCTGGAATTAAGGAATTGCAATTGTGGGCTGAGGATGATGATATAAACAATGTGTTCAATGATATAATAGAATTAGAAAAACAATGCAAGTTTTCTAACTGTACACACAAATCAGAACCGGGTTGTGCAATCAAAGAAGCTATAGATAATGGTACTTTAGATGTAAAACGATATGATAGGTATTTAACACAATTAAGAGAATTGAAAAGATTACAAGAAAAGAAAAAAGAATATGTTCGTAGAAAAAATCGTAGGAAATAATTAAATTGGGTAAGTTATAAAAATCTGCTATTAGACGCATAGCAGATTTTACTTTCTCTAATTTTATATAAATCTTTAGAAATTTGTTAGAATTATAGTGGTTAATTTTTAGAAAGTGTATGCTATTATAATAATAGAGATATCTCAAAAGGTTTAGGAGTGAAAATATGCATATGTATAATATACTTGTTGTTGATGATGAAAAAGAAATAACTGATGCTATAGAGGTTTATTTAAAAAACCAGAATTATAATGTATTTAAGGCTTATAATGGAGAAGAAGCATTAAAAATATTTGATAGGGAAGAGATACATTTAGTACTAATGGACGTTATGATGCCTAAATTAGATGGCACTAGTGCTACAATAGAGATAAGAAAAAAAAGTACAGTTCCTATTATTATTTTATCTGCAAAATCAGAAGATATGGATAAAATACTAGGATTAAACATTGGTGCGGATGATTATGTTACAAAACCGTTTAATCCACTAGAATTACTGGCAAGAGTAAATTCAAATATAAGAAGATATACCAACTATTCAAACAATGAAATAACTCAAAAGAATAACACTACTATTAAAATTGGTGGTATTGAGCTTGATGATAATAGCAAAGAAGTAATAGTAGATGGAGAAAAAGTGAAGGTTACTCCAATTGAATACAAGATTCTTTATCTTCTTATGAATAATCCTAATAGAGTGTTTTCTATAGAAGAGATTTATGAAAAAGTATGGCAAGAGCCAGCGTATAATCCTGATACAGTTACAGTGCATATAGGTAGAATTAGAAATAAAATAGAAATCAATCCTAAAGTGCCAAAATATTTAAAGGTGGTGTGGGGCATTGGATACAAATTCAAAAAATGATATAGAGGAAAACGAAAATAGTAGTGATGCTCAAAAAGAAAAAGATGAGCAACAAGTTATTCAGAATAATAGTAATGTAGAAATGGATGAAAAAGAAAACACGGAAATACTTGATTACAAAGAAAATTTAATAAATGAAGAAGAAGGGACACAAAAGGTAATTCCCAAAACAGAAAAAAAGCATAGTAAGGTTATGAATTATTCAATAGTTACATTTCTATTTTTACTAATATTTTCAATGATTTCTGTATATAGTTATGTACCGATTAGGAATGAAGTGTTTAAAAATCATGATGTTACTGAAGAATATTTAGAAAGTGAAGATTTCAGCTATAATTTGTTAAGATATACGAAAAGTATATTATATTCATTAAATTCTGATGATAAAGATTATTATAATAGATATGAGGATGCAAAAAGTATAATTTATTATGCCACTAACAATAACAATCAATTATGTATTAGTAATAATGAAACTATGACTAAAGAGATAAAACAAAATAAAATAAAAGATAGCCAGTTTTATTTATTTCTAAAAAGTGATGATCAAGGTTTGTTTTCAATAGAAACTATAACTAATGAAAAATTTGATAAAAATAGATTTTTAAACGATTTGAATTTAAACAATGAAGATGATAAGTATGCAAATTTTAGTATAGAATATATAATTCCTAAGGATTTAACTGGATATGAAGATAAATTTATATATGATTTTAAAAATTATAATTTTGAAAAATATATAATACTAATTTTAATAATAGGTGTAGTAGGCGTTATAATTCTAAGCATTATTGCTTTAATGATGAGTTATTCTTCGCAAAGCAAGAAAAAAATGTGTAGGCTATATAATGTTCTACCATTAGAGTTTAAAGCATTTATATTTGGTGGTATTGCTATAGCTGTTGATTGTTTATCATATTCTGATTTTTATAATTTTAATGTTGTAGATATGGTTTGTAACGTAGATTTTAACTTTCATATAATAGGAATACTAGTTACGTTTATGGTATATTTATTCGTATATATAAATATTGTATATTTAAAAAGCATATATCATAAAGGAATTTTAAATGGTTTTATTAAAAACAGCATAATAGGAAAAATAAGTGCTATTTTAGTAATTAAGATATTAAAAACAGTCAAAAATTTCTTTAATTTAGAGAAAAATATGCATATAAAACTTATAATAATTCTTGCTATAAATTTTGTAGTATTATGTGCTATTGCTATACCTTTCAACTATATGTATGGAATAACGATAGCTGTATTGTATTCAATACTTTTATTCATGTTTCTATTAAGGTTTTTAATGAAAATAAAAAAACTAAACGAAGCAAGCAATCAATTAGCTAGTGGTAAATTTGATCTTGAATATAATGAAGACATGGGTATTTTTAAACCTGTATTTGAAAACTTTAATAATATTAATAAAGGCTTTATAGTAGCTATAGATGAAGCAACAAAAAGTCAGCAGATGAAAACAGAGCTGATTTCAAATGTATCTCATGATCTTAAAACACCTCTTACATCAATTATAACTTATGTCGATTTGTTAAAAAATGATGAAATTGATGATAAGACTCAAAAGAAATATATTGAGATACTTGACAAAAAGTCTAAAAGATTAAAAGTTCTTATAGAAGATTTATTCGAAGCGAGCAAGGCAAACAGTGGTAATATCGAGTTGTGCTTAGAAAATGTAGATGTAATAGCATTATTTAGACAGACTTTAGGGGAATTAGAAGAAAAAATGAATGAAAGTTCTCTTGATTTTAAAATAAATTTACCCATAGATAAAGCAATTTGTGAATTAGACGGCAGAAAGACATTTAGAATATTTGAAAATATTATGAGTAATATTTTTAAATATTCTATGAATAATTCAAGAGTATATATAGACGTTGAAGAAAATGATAAACAAATAAGTTTTATATTTAGAAATATTTCGGCATATGAAATGAATTTTAATTCAGAGGAAATAATAGACCGTTTTACAAGAGGAGATAAATCTAGAAATACAGAAGGTTCAGGACTAGGGCTTGCAATAACCAAAAGTTTTGTAGAAATTCAAAAGGGAAATTTAGAAATAATTATAGATGGAGATCTTTTCAAACTTATAGTTACTTTTCCAAAGAACTTAGCCTAAATTGAAATTAACATATTTCACTTTGAACCAACAAAAAAGCAGACCCTGAAAATATTTCGGGTCTGCCTTTTTAAATGTTAAGCATCAAACATAATTTTTTCATTATTGAAAGAACTAGTAATAGCTTTAGTAAGGATTAGAGTTGTTATGACAGAAGATAATATAGTAAATATAAAACCCTGCATACTTAGCTCAAAGTTTAATATCGCTTTAATAGAAGCTATACCTCCGTAGATTGGAATAGCATACTTATATGTCTGTAGTGTACCATTGCCAAACATAGATGAGAAGGAAGCTAGCATAACAAGCATATATACTGGTGTTATATATGTAGTCGCTTCTTTTACAGATTTAGATTTTACAGATATTAGACATATCATGCCAACATTAATTCCTACCATAGTAATCATGATTAATAAAAGTTGAATATATTGCATGATAGTAAACTGAGGTAAACCTCCTCCTACAGGCATAAAACTAGATGAAAATGGTACGGATAAAGCAATGCCAACAAAAGAACAAAACGCACTTATAACAGCTATAATAGCAAGTCCGGCCATTTTACCATAAGCTATAGTTTTTCTTTTGACTGGTGTTAATAAAAGATTAGCCATTGTTCCTCTTTCTTTTTCACCTGCTATTGAGTCTGTACCTACTCCTATAGTAGAAGAAAACAATATTAGACCAATTAACATAGGTAGTATCCTGCTTAATAATTTTCCTTTTTCCTTGTTTTTATTAACAACTTTACTATCCTTGTTAGTTGAATCTACAGCGAATGCTTTGACATAATTTATATTTGTGTATCTTTTAGTTAGTATACTTTTTTCATATTGATTTAACACATCATTGATAAACAAGTCTCTTGCACTTCTTGAGTATTCCTCTGATGGATTATAATACGTTTTAATCTCAGGAAGAGTATCTCTAGTCTTATAATTTACTACATCTGTGTCAAACTCATCATTAAATACAATTAATAAATCTACATCACCATTAAGTATAGAATTTTTAATACTATCAGTATCATTTTTTTGAACGAAGTCTAAATTTATCTCATTTTCCAAAGTTACATTATTATAAAAATCTTTGAAGCTTTCAGAACTGTTTTGCACATACACAATAGGAGTATGCTGTTCTATATCATCTACCATACTAGAAGATAATTTTCCCATTATTGAATAAATAATAAATATACTTAATGCTGGTAGAATGAACAATGAAAAAATCAATCTTTTATCAGAAAAAACTCTTTTTAATTCTTTTTTTAATATTGCAAGTAACATTAATGCACCACCTTATTTATTAATATTTTGTTTATATAATTTAAAAAATGCATCTTCCAAATCCTTTGAATTTGTATCTTGTAATATTTCATCAATAGTGCCATTAGCTACTATTTTACCATTAATAATAATTCCAACTTTATCACATAATTTACTTGCAAGTGTCATAATATGCGTTGACACTATTATAGTTTTACCCTTTTCTTTAAGTACTCGTAAATAGTCTAGTACAGCTCTAGCTGTTATTATATCAAGTCCAATAGTTGGTTCATCAAATATAACTACTTGAGGATCATGAATTAAACTAACTGCAATAGATAGTTTTTGCTTCATTCCTGTTGATAAATCTTGTATTTTCTTATCAGCAAAAGAACTAATTTCAAAATAATCAAATAGCTCTTTAGTTCTGTTTGCAATAGTTTCTTTATCTAGGCTATGCAAACTCCCGAAAAATTCCATAGTATATGCAGGGGTAAAATGCGGGTCAAGTTTAAGTTCATTAGTAAGAAAACCAATTCTTTTTCTAACTTCTATTGAATCTTTAACAACATCATATCCATCAATTAGAATATGTCCATCAGTTGGTTTGAGCAAAGTTGCTATACTTCTCAGTGTGGTTGTTTTACCTGCACCATTAGGACCCAGTAAACCAAAAATCTTACCTTCTTCAGCGTAAAAAGAAATGTTGTCTACAGCTTTTTTTATGCTTTCCTTTGTCTTTAGTTTAGACATTTGTTTTTTATTTAACTTATATATTTTAGTAAAGCTTTTAACATCAATCATAATTTAATTATCTCCTCACTTTATTAATAGATTTAGCTTTATGTTTAACAATATACCATAGTAGGTTTATCATTACAATCAATATTAAGTGTAATTACAAATATTTATCTTTATTTATTTCAACTATAAAAGTGTAGTTTTAATCGCAGTTCAATAAGATTATACGCATCTTTTTTCACCATTAAGGCGTTAGTCAATTTTACTTTACATAAAACTATATATTAAAAAGAAGCTGTTTTTTAGACAGCTTCTTTAGAGACTTATATAAAACATAGATTTTTGTTAGTGTAAAAATTGAATGTATTACTTTGTTGTTTGACACTGATTTTGCACAATTTCAGTTTTGAAAATTCTACTAACGCTTTTATAAAGAACTGCTGTTAATACTGAGTTAATAGATGCTTTGATCAAATTAAAAGGTATAATAGCTGGTAAAAGCATTGCTTTAACAGCAGATACAGGAACATTCAAAAACTTAGTAGTAAAGAAAAAGTTTAAAGGAATCATCATAAGAGTCATGCATAAAGAACCAACAACTAAAGCAAGTACGCCGCCCTTGAAAGAATGTAATTTTTTATATATAGTCCCTGCTACAATAACCATAGTTCCAGTAGCTATAACGTGCATAGTAGCACCGATTATTCCACTGCCAGCACTTACAGTTAGAGCTTGAATAGCAGATATAATAATAGTTATTATTAGTCCAGCACCCGGTCCATATATAAAAGCTCCCATTAGAGCAGGTACATCACCCGGTTCATACTCTAAAAACGGTGCTGCGGGTATTATAGGAAATCTAATAAAAAACATTAATAGAAACCCTATAGCTGCTAACATAGCTAATTTAACCATTCTGTTTACATTATTTTTCATATTAAAAACCTCCTGATATTTAATATAATCTTCTATCTGAGATTTAAAAGCTCTATTTATCATGTCTATGATAATAATAAAAACCCCTAAATAACTTCAGGGGTTTAAAAATCAAAAATTTTATCTTCTTTCATCCAGACTTTACTGTCGGCTCTGGAATCTCACCAGATCAGCATAGGCTCGCGGGCTAACGGAGTATATCCGCATTACCGCCGGTAGGGAATTACACCCTGCCCTGAAGATTATATTATCTTTTATTTACAAGTTTATTGTAGCATGTATTTCACATAAAAACAAGTAAAACTTGATAGTATTTTAACGAACTGCAAAGTTACATAAATTTGAAAAAATGTAAAAAAATAATATAAAAAAGCATTTTTCTTCAACATAGCTTTTTTATATTTTCTAAATATAGTATACAATACAAACAGCATTTAGGCAAGCATTTTTGAGAAAAAAACAGGTTATTAAAGATAAAATTCAAATTTATTTTTTCAAAGTAATACTTAGCCATAAAATTGACTTTTAAAAAGAATAGTTTTAGTGTACAATATCTATACTTGACTGATTCTGTGTAGTGTATTTTATAATCTATAGGAAATTATATCCCCTAAACTAAGGATAAATATAATTTCCCTTATTTGAGAGGAGGAAATAAAATGCACAAAGATTTTAAAAATGAAGAAAAACATCTTCAAAATACTTGTTCATGTATGAAAGATATTATTGAACATTTAAGAAATGAAACAACAAAACTTCAAACAAAAGTTGACGAACTAAAAAAAGAAGCAAAAGGTGTATTTAGCAATGACATGGTGATTAACTTAGAACTATTACAGGCAAAGTTAAAAAAGCTATATATGTTAGAAAAGGCAATAACAAAGCCCTACTTTGGTAGAATTGATTTTCAGGAATTAATGAAAGAAGAACCAGAAGTTTTTTATATTGGAAAGACCAGTGTAGAAAAAAATGATAAAATGATGGTACTAGACTGGAGAGCTCCAATATCAGGATTGTATTATAGCGGTGAAATTGGCGAAGTTATGTACCAAGCACCTGGAGGAGCATTTATAGGAGATCTAACACTAAAACGGCAGTACGAAATAAATGATAGTAAACTTATAAATGTTTTCGACAAGGGAATTACTCCTATGGATGAATATCTCTTTTCGGCATTATCGGAGAAAAAAGATAACAGATTAAAAGATATTGTTACAACAATTCAAGGAGAACAAAATGACATTATAAGGGCAGAAAAAGATAGTACATTAATAGTACAAGGCTCAGCAGGAAGTGGTAAAACAACAATAGTCCTTCATAGAATAGCTTATCTTTTATACACATATCAAGATATACTAACAGCTAATAACATACTTGTAATAGTACCAAATACATTATTTCTAAATTATATATCAGATGTGTTACCAGACCTTGGCGTTACGGATATAAATCAAACAACTTATCAAAAGCTGATAGAAACGCAGATGGGAAAGAAATATACAATAATTCCAAACGAACAAAAACTATTAAAAATGCTTGATTATACAAATTTAACAAAAGAAGATAGAGAGACAATTGAGCTGGCTTCTAAATTTAGAGGATCACTTACAATGAAACAAATAATAGATGATTATATCAAAAGTATCTTACCAAGCTTTGTACCAGATGAAGATTTGAAAATAGATGAATATATAGTGTTTAGCTCAAGAGAAATTAAAAGCATGTTTTATAAAGAGTTTAGCTACTTACCATTGCTTCCAAGAATAGATCGTATAAACAGCTATATGAAAGCTAGTTTAAAAGAAAGAATACAAAACATATCAAGTAAAATTGACCTTATATATAGTAAAAAAGTTAAAGAGATTAAAAGAAATGTTACAGAAGTAGAAGATAGGGAAAAAACTCTTATTGAAATATACAACGAGAGAGATAGTAAAATAGAAGATGTAAAAATTAAGTCAAAAAAATGTATCAAAGAATATTTTGATAAATGGCAAAAAATTGATATTGAAAAAGTATACAAATCATTAATTACAGATGAAGACTTATTAAAAAAATATACTAGTGACTATAAAGAAATAGCTTCATATTGCAAGAACTTATTTACTACTGATAAATATGAAATAGAAGATTTGACCCCTCTAATGTATCTATATTTTGAACTTATAAGTTCTACAATAAGACAATACAGACATATAGTAATAGATGAAGCTCAGGATTACAGTCCATTTCAGATGTATGTAATTAAAAAACTCAATATTTCCAACTCATTTACCATAGTTGGTGACATATCTCAAGGTATACATTCATATAGAGGTATAAATAATTGGTCCGAGCTAATGAAAGATGTTTTTGAAGAAAAATATTTGAATTATTTAAGTTTAAAAAAATGCTATCGTTCAACAATAGAAATAATGGATTTTGCCAATAGTGTTTTAGATAAATACCCGACTAGAGATATAGTGCTATCAGAACCAGTATTAAGACATGGAGATAAACCTGAAATAAGTGGTTATAAAAATATAAACAACATGATAGACAGTATAGAAAACACAATAAAAGCATTAACTAAAAAAGGTAATAAATCAATAGCTATAATATGTAAATCATCAAAAGAAAGCAAGTTTGTATATAATGAGTTAATAAATAGAGGCGTGAAAGTCAGCCTTTTGACAGACAAAGATACCGAATATAGTGGTGGTATTTTAGTAATGCCAGTTCATTTAGCAAAAGGTTTAGAATTTGATTCTGTACTAATATATAACTGCTCTAATAAAAATTATCCTAAAGATAACATATGTATTAAATTACTGTATGTAGCAATAACAAGAGCATTGCATAATGTGTATGTTTATTATACAGATGAAATTTCAGAATTAATAAGATAAAAAAAGCTAGCCATTTTGATATGATACTTCCAAAGTAGACAGTTTAATTAATTAAAATTAGATTGTTTACTTGGAGGTATTTTTATTATGGGAAGAAAACCAAAATTAAGTAAAGAAATAAAAGTAAAAGCATGTGAAGATTATAAGAATAATCAAGGTAGTTTTATTAGCATAGCTAAAGCTTATGGAGTTAATAAAGAATCTGTTAGACGATGGTATTATAGCTATTTAAATCATGGACCTGATGTA
>NZ_LOHE01000073.1 GCF_001559865.1 Abyssisolibacter fermentans | reverse complement strand
ACTAATATAAATTATCCCTGATTATTCGAATAACTTTGAATAATATGCTGTAGGTTTCTGAATTAGAAGATTTCAGTGAATTTGAAGGCATACCGAGTTGGAATGAATGCCATTTAATGAGCATCTTCTATTCAGAAGGAATACTTATTAATGAATCTCCTATTCGTTCCTTCATAGGAGTAAGCGATTACCATAAAATCATAGATTTTAGTTTACTGCTCATAATTTTATATGAATAATCTGAGATTACTATAGAATATAATCAAATTGACTATTAAGTTGAAAAAAGAGCATTATAATACTAATATAAATTAGTAATAAGAAATTTTAATATTTACAAGCAGATTTGAAGTTTTTTATAAAATAGTTTATACTAAAATAGAGATAATAAAGGTTTAGGGGGTATTATATGTTTTTCAATTTAGACCGCTGAGTGGCTCATATAACTGAAAATTCTTTGAAAGAAATTGCAGATGCTTTCGGTCGAAGGCTAAAAAAAAATGAAGTGACGCGTATTCAATGGATTGCTCTTTATTATATAAATATAAATAAAACTATAACACAGAGGGAATTATCAAACATTATGTGTGTTAAGGATTCAAGTATTGGTAGATTAATTGATAGGCTAGAAAGAGATCAACTGGTACAAAGAATAAGAAGTAAAGAAGATAGGAGAAATATTAATATTGTCTTAACTAAGTTAGGAAAAGAGAAAATTGAAAAATTAACACCAGAGGGAGAAAGATTCAATAAAAAATTAATTGAAGGATTGAATGAAGAAGAGCTGAGAATATACGAAAAAGTTATAAAAACAATGGTGAGTAATATCAAAAACTATGGGTAACAATTTTAAAAAATGAAAAAATATTTTCCAAAAAATAGAGAGATTAGAGTATAGTCACTCTATTTTTTTGTTAATTTTAAAACACATAAAAAGTTTAAAATAAATTATACTAACAATATAAGCTTGATAGATTTGTGCAAAAACAATGAATAAAAATAATCAAACAAAAGTTATCAATGCAAAAAAGAGAAAATAATTCATCTAATCAGTTAATGACTAGTAGGTCGCATTAAATTATTTAAGAAAGAAATTATTAAATAATTAAATTTTTAAAATTATTGTTAAAAATTTATTGAAATATGACTAAATGTTTGCTATACTAAACATTGCATAGACAAACAAAATAGGAGGATGATTTTATGGCGTATAATGTTAGAGAAATGTTAAATAGTTTTGTTGGAGGTTTAGAAGAACTTGGTAAGACAAATCCAAATCAGGTAGAAGCATTCATGGGATTATTAGGTGCTGCTTATGAGCCTAATGCTTTAGACATAAAAACTAAAGAATTAATCAGTGTAGCAATTGGTTGTTACAACAGATGTGAATATTGTATTGTATATCATACGTATAAAGCTCTAGAAGCAGGAGCATCCAGAGAAGAAGTTATTGAAGCTGCTATGGTATCAGTAGCATTCGGTGGTGGTCCAGCAATGGCTTATTCTTCAACATTGATGATGGCTTGCTTAGACGAATTTGAAAAAGATTTTCAATAAGATTGAAGGGCTTGGGTATTAATTACCCAATAGCCCTTTTTCCAGGAGGCGTAATAATATGGAGTGTAAAATAATAATTGATAAACTGTCTGGACATGATACTAAAGCAAAAGTAGGGAAAATTTCAAAAAAAGTTGGAGATAAAGTTCAAGTAGGAGATATTCTTTTTAGTTTAGAATCAGGTAAAGGAAATTTAAATTATAAATCTAATGTCAACGGTATTTTGACTGAATTTTTAGTAGAAGAGGGTCAAACAGTTTCTAAAAATGATATTGTAGGAATTATCGAAGGTGAAAAAGGTGAGGAAGCGGAAAAAACTAAGGCTCCAAAATCTAAATACTCTTTCGGTATTACTAAGCCAAAAAAAGAAGAAATTGCATGTGATTTATTAGTTATTGGTGGTGGTCCTGGTGGTTACGTGGCTGCAATTAGAGGTGCACAAATGGGAATGAAAACAGTCCTAGTTGAGAAAGATCATTTAGGCGGTACATGTTTGAATTATGGTTGTATACCTACAAAATCTATGACTCAAAGTGTTCATGTTCTTGAAAATATAAAAAATGCTGATGTTTTCGGTATTAATGTTAATGACTACAGAGTATCGTTAAGTAAAATAATAGAAAGAAAAGATCAAGTTGTAGAAACTTTAGTATCAGGAATTGATCAATTAATGCAATCAAATAATATTAGAGTTATTAAAGGAAATGCAGTAGTAATAGATGAAAATACTTTTGGTGTTAAAAATAAAAAAATAGACGCAACAATTTCTGCAAAAAATACAATATTAGCTCTTGGTTCATCTGCATGTTTAATACCAATTGAAGGAGCAGATTTACCAAACGTGTTAACTAGTAAAGAGATACTTTCTTTAACTGAAATTCCAAAGACTTTGACAATTATAGGTGGTGGAGTTATTGGAATGGAGTTTGCGTTTATATATAGAGCACTTGGCGTTGATGTAACAGTAGTTGAATTCAATTCACAAATATTACCAAACTTGGATACAGACATTATTGACTATATGACATCTATTGCAGAAGAAAAAGGTATTAAAATTTATGTAAATTCTTGTGCTGATAGTATTCATGAATCTGTAAACGATCAGCTAGTAATAACTTTTATGAAAGATGGGAAAAAACATTATATTAATAGTGAAAAAGTACTTATGTCAGTTGGTAGAAAAGCAAATTTGAATAGCATGGAATTAGAGAAATTAAACGTAGCTTTGAATGAAAAGAAAAATGGTATTGCGGTTAATGACTATATGCAAACATCATCACCTTCTATTTATGCTATTGGTGATGTAACTAATATTGTACAACTTGCTCATGTGGCTTCACATCAAGGTTTAGTTGCAGTGGATCATATGAATGGAATAAAAGAAAAAACAAATTATGATTTAGTTCCAAGTGCTATATTTACAAGCCCAGAAATTGGACATGTAGGGTTGACAGAAAAAGAAGCTGCTACTAGAAATATTGAAATAAAAGTTGCTAAATTTCCAATGTTAGCTAGTGGTAAGGCGTTAGCTATGAATGAAACTGAAGGTTTTATTAAGTTAATTGCAGATCAAGCGAATGATATAGTGTTAGGTGGAACTATTGTAGGTGCTCATGGTACGGATATGATAGCAACAGTTACGAATTTGATACAACAAAAAGTTAAAATAGATGAAGCAATCAAAGTAATATATGCTCACCCAACTTTATCAGAAGGAATACATGAAGCTTTATTGATGTTAAAGAATAGAGGCATTCATTTTGGATAAACAGGTTGCTAAAATATATTATACTTCAATAGAAGATCCAACAATTAATTTGGCATTAGAAACATATCTTATTAAAAATATTGACCCAAATGAAGTAATATTATTACTTTGGCAAAATGAAAATACTGTTGTTATAGGTAGAAATCAAAATCCTTATCAAGAGTGTAATTTAGATGAAATCAATCGCAACAATGTTACGCTTGTTAGAAGGTGCTCTGGTGGTGGAGCAGTCTATCACGACTTAGGTAATTTAAATTTTTCATTTATAGCAAGTGATAAATATTATGATGTAAATAAACAACTTAGTGTTATTATAGATGCTTTAAAAACATTTGGAATAGTAGCTGAGTATAGTGGGCGAAATGATTTAGTTATAAGTAATAAAAAATTTTCTGGTAACGCTTTTTTTTCTGAAAATAGTAAAAGTTGTCATCATGGAACTTTGTTAATAGATGTAGATGTAGAAAAAATGTTAAGGTATCTCAACGTTTCAAACATTAAAATTGATTCCAAAGCTATCAAGTCAGTAAAATCAAGAGTTGTAAATTTATCAGAATTAAACCGTGATATAACAATTGATACTATTAAAAAATCATTATATAGTTCTTTTGAAAAAATATATGGTAGTATAAAATCTATAGAAGAATTAAATGTACCTATAGAAACAATAAGAGATGAAGTTGCTAAAAATAAATCTTGGAATTGGGTGTATTCTCAAAGTCCTAGTTACTCTGTTACACTATCTGAAAAATTTAATTGGGCTATTGTAGAATTTAGCTACGATGTATTAGATGGCAAATTTGCTAAATGTAGTTTTAATACTGATGCTCTCATCTTAGATAATTTTAGTGAACTGGAAAAGGCACTGATCTCAACAGAAGTAAAATTAGAGTCAATAAAAAAAATCGTAGATGATACAATTATTAATGAAAATGTAAGAATGGACATTAGTAGATTGTTTGAGAAATATATAAGTTGTGTTTAGATATAAAAATATAATATAAATAGTATTGAATATTAGTAAAAAAGACCATTGTTATGGTCTTTTTTACATTATATAAATAAAGATAACAATAAAAACGTGAAGAAAAATTAAAAAAGAAAAACACATATTATAGATATAATTACTACTGTATATCTTAAATTAAGAAAAAATTTTAGTTCATGACATAAATAGACAAAATATTAAAAAATAATATGATAATATAAGTACAAGAAGTTATTTGTTAAACAAGGAGGATTATTATTTTGTTTAAACTAGTAAGAAAATTTTTTTTAAACGATGAAAAATCAACTCCTAATACTATTGGAAACCATGAAGAAATTCTTATAAGGGATGAAATTATTCTAAGTTCGTTAAACTCAAAAAAACAGATAAACTTAAAAATGAATTCTATGAAAGCTTTAACATTTTATCAAAGGATAACTTTGTTTCCAATATTAATGAGGAATATAAGACAAGTTTCAATGAGTTACAAAGGACTAGATCATGTAGCAACAAGAAGTGAGATTACTAGTGAAGAATTTGAAAAATTAATAAAGATAGCAAATAAATATGGTGCTTTTACAATTGGATTTACTCAAATAGAAGAAGGTTTTTCTAATAATGATATTGCTAATAATAACGTTATTGTATTTGCAATAAAGATGGATAAAGAAAAATTTAACATGCTACCAAGTTATAAAACAATTAAAATGATTGAAAACACAAGTGCTAAAGCAGGTATTATTGCTAATAAGATTACTAAATATTTAAGAAAACAGGGATTTGGAGCACAAGCAGGGTCTGAATTAGAAGGATTTTCTTTTTATCCATTTTTAGCTGAAAGAGCTGGTATAGGAGTGATTGGTAGACATGGTTATATCATAACACCTGAAGTCGGACCAAGGCATAAACTTGGGGTTATATATACAAATATAGAAAATCTGCCTTTTAACAAGAAAAAGAATCCATACTCGTGGGTTAAAGATTATTGCAAAAATTGTGGAAAGTGTGTTCAAAAATGTCCTGTTGGAGCGATAAAAGATATACCTATTGATATTCAAGATAATCAGCTAATATATATAGATAGAGAAAAATGTTTAAAAGAACTTTTGAATAATTATGGGTGTAGAATTTGTTTAAAAGAATGTGTTTTTAATACTTCAAACTATAAAGTATTAAAGGTGAATTATGATAAAAAAATGAAATTAGAAAGAGTTTTACAATAGAATATAAAAAGGTTCTAAACTAATAATTTATTTTAATAACATATACATATTAAGGCTTTAATTTTTAATAGCATGTACATATAAAAGTTTAGTTTTTAAAAAATATATACATATTAACGTCTTAAATTGAAAACAATGAATAATATTTAGATGATGTGAATTGGTTGCATTAAAATAGCAGATGAATATTTAATTTTCATCTGCTATTATTTAGTATAGTACTTAATCTTTATTGATGTAAATGGCTTACTCCTACGAACTGTCGGAGTTTGTTATTAATATTATAATATACCTGCAACTCTTTTTTCTATGCTCTTGAATAATTGATCTTCGTTTAAATATGGTCTTAATTTATATAATTGCTTTAAAGCGATTTGCGCTCCATAGTCCATTCCTTGACATCCTGATAAAAGAATTATGTCTCTTGGTTTAACATTATTTATTGCAAGAGAGATAGCATCAGATAATTCATCAAACAAATGTATTTTAATACCTGCATTTTTCATAACATTTTTAAAAACATCTAATTCTTCCTTAGTTACTATATCTTTTTCACCGACATGCGATTTACTTAAAGACGCAATAATTTCTTTTATGCCTAGTTTTGATGCCCAACTAACTATTGCTTCTGCATTTTCTCTATTAACAGTAGGACCACGACTTCCTCTAATAGAATATACAATAGTCAATTTATTGTAGTCCATATATTTGATAGTTTCAAAAGTTGCATTTATATTAGCAGTATTAGCAAAGTGATCATCTACAATAATAAAATCATCTTCATATATAAATTCAAAACGTCTTTCAACTCCGACAAATGTTCTAAGACTTTCTTGAATAGTAGGTATAGGTATACCACAAATCAAAGCTATGATGATTGAAACTATTGAGTTTGATACAGAATGATATCCGGGAACTGATAGCTTAATATCAAAAGAGGTTGGGTTGTAAGTAATATTACCAACCTTAAAAGATTTAAGAATTTCTATAGTATATTTAGCTCTTCCAGTTGAAAGGTCTAAATTTCTACAAGCAATATGTCCATCATCACTATTAACTCCGAAGGTTACTACATTAGCTTTTGTTTCATTTACTAATTGTTTTATTAAAGGATCATCTATATTTAAAACTGCCCATTTGTCAGCTCCTGCATTCCTGATCAAACTAGCTTTACTGTCAAAATATTTGTCAAAAGAACCATGTAAATCTATATGTTCTCTACTAACATTATTAAATGAAACTATATCGAAATCTACGTTAGCAACTCTTTTTAAATCTAATGCAGAAGAAGAAACCTCCATTGTAACATGGGATACATTTTTATCTCTCATCTTAGAAAAATATGCTTGAAGATCTAAAGATTCGGGAGTAGTTAGTATTGAAGGTTCATAAAAGTCACCGGCTTTAACCATGACTGTTCCAATAAGTCCTGTTTTTAAGTTGTGTTTTTCAAATATAGAATTCAACATAAAAGAAGTAGTTGTTTTTCCATTCGTAGCAGTAATTCCTATTGTTTTCATGCTCTTTGAAGGATTACCATAAAAAGCAGAACTTAAGGCTGCTAGAGCTTTTCGAGTGTCTTTAACTTGTATTTGCGGTATTGATAAATCAGGCTGAAAATCTTCGACAATAATAGCGCCTGCACCACTTTCTAAAGCATTAGAGATGTATTTATGACCATCAGTTTTATATCCTTTAATACATACAAATACATCATCTGGAACTACCTTTTTTGAATGATATGCAATTTTATTTATTGTAATATTTTTCATATTCCATGATTTTATTACATCGATAGAATCAAGTAAATCATATAACTTTATCATATATCTCACCTTTCTGTGGGGTTTATCTTTTTTTACTACACTTTTTAAGTGAATGTTTGTAAAATCTAGCTAAAGTTTTGATGTTAACTAAATAAGTTTACTAATCTCTTCTTAGTAATTTATTAAAAACTCTACTCATTTTATTATTAATAAAAACAAAAGCTGGCTTTGGATCTTTTAAATCCCATATAGCGTAAGCTTTAGGTTTAAAATAGGAACCAATGACATTTGAAAACGATAATTGCTTTGTTTTAATATATTTACGAACTGCTAATAAATCTTCATAAGCATACCAAAAAACAAGGTTTGTATCACGAGTTATTGCAAATGATTTAATTGGTTCGCCTGTTAGTTCTTTGTAAGCTATATAAGGCATATTAACGCCTACTTTATATAAAAGATTGTTCAAGTTTGTTGTACGAACATTTACCTCTATAAGATAGTATTTTCCTGTTTCAGCATCTTTTTTAAACTCTATTTCAGCAAAACCTTTAAATTTAATGGTTTCTAAAAACTTTGCACCTATATCGTATAATTCTGGTATATATTTTTGTCCAGTATAAACAGATGCCCCGAAGTTTATTGGGTATTGTCTATACTTTTGACATGTAACCCAGTGAGTTACCTTTGCATCTTGATTTAAATATGCATCAAAAGTATACATGTGATCATCAAAACCAGGTACTATTCTTTGTATTATAACTTCAAGGTTTGCTTTAGTTGCACTATTTACAGCTTGCTGTAATTCATCTTTATTATATACTTTAAACATTTTTTTCCTAAATTTAGATACAAAAGATGGAGAATCTGTTGGTTTTACTAAACAAGGGTATTTAATGATTTCTTCGACTTTTTGGATGTAATTATCCTCACTAATTTCAACTGTTTCAGGAACAGTAACACCAAATTTACTAGCTAATTTATGTAGAGTTTCTTTATTCATAACTTGAGTATACAATCCTTGCTGAGTTTGGGGAATGAGATAATACTCTTTTAATATATCTAAATACTTGTCTACAAATTCAACATAAGGATCTGCAGAAGGAAAAAGAACAGGTTTATGACTTTGTTTTTTTGCATAATCAACTAAAAAATCACAAAAAGCTTGCGGTTCTTTCTTGTAGTGTGGAGCAATTATAGTTTCTGAGCAATATTTAGAATGAAAGCCATAAGTACCATTTTTAGAGTAATCTACAGCAGTTACATGTATTCCTTTTGTTCCTAAACATCTAATAATACTAAGTCCTATATAATAATTAGCTCCTAAAATAACAGCTTTATTTTTCATAACAATCTCCTTTTAAAATTTAATAGTTTAACGCTGATTATTCATAGAAATTTAAATAAATTGAGTATTTATTTTCTATGAATAGTTTGAGTTTATATAATACAATATATATTTTATATCTAAAACTGATAGATATCAATTAAATAAGCTATTTTTATATATTTTACACATATAAAATAATTTATACAATACTAAATCGTCAAATTATACAATACAGGCTATTTGTCTATATTATTTTCTAGCTTTTAGGGAACAATCATTATATAATTAATGAAGTAAATCAGAATTTATTAAACGGAAGGAAGAGAGTATTGCATAATGAGGAAATACGTCATAAACTTAATAAGGAAGCATGGAATAAAGAAAGCTATAATGCGTGGGTAGAAAGGTTCGGTAACCCTAAAAAAGCAGCTGAAAAAATTAAAAAAAATCCAGCCAAAATTTTATCTGTGCTTTATAACAAATTTGGTGATATAGAAGGGAAAAAAATAATGAACCTAATGGGTTCATGTGGGAATAAAGCTGTAGCTTTAGCATTATTAGGGGCAGAGGTTAGTGTTGTTGATTTTTCAAAAGAAAATAAGGCTTATGCTATGGAATTAGCTAAAGAGGCGGGTGTAAACATTAATTATATTTTATCTGATGTTTTAAACATTTCAGAAGATTTATTAAAACAAGATTATGATATTGTATTTGCTGAAATGGGGATATTGCATTATTTTACTGATTTAAAACCATTTATAAATACAGTAAAAAAACTTTTGGTTAAAAATGGTTTATTTATAATAAGAGATTTCCACCCAATTTCAACTAAATTGATAACTTCAAGAGGTTCTACTTCTAAGGTACGTAAACATAAAGTAACAGGTGATTATTTTGATGCATCATTACAAGAACAAGTTGTTGCTTATTCAAAGCATTTGAAAGAAAATAATGATATAAAAAAAGTTTTTTTGAGAAAGTGGAACTTAGGAGAAATTATTAGCGCAGTAGCAAATGAAGGTTTAATAATAAAAAGTTTAGATGAAGAACCAAATCTTTCATGTGAATATTATGATAAAGGTATTCCAAAAACATTTACATTAGTAGCATATAAACAGTAAGAAATAGATAATTATTATTAGTAATTGTTTTTTAGTGGTGTTTCAAAATCCATAGATTTTGAAACACCACTTTTATATAAATATAAGAAATACATGTTGTATCTAAAATAATCTAGTTTATAGTACTAACTAAATATATATAAAAAAATAGTTGAAATTTATCAAAATTAGTCATATGTATTCATTTATTATTATATAATAGTATGCTACAATTATCGAAATAGCATAGTAATACTTTCAAAATAAAGGAGTTTGGAAATGTTAAAGTTATATTTAGAGTTTAGAGTTAATAAATATGAAAATTTTGAAAAATTACGAAAAATGTTCTATTCTTTGAAAGAATCAAAGAAGAATAACAGTATAGATTATCAGGATAGTAAATGGAAGAATTTCTATGATGAAGAATTGTTAAAAAATTTTTGGTGGCCTACAGATGATGAATTAATTGAGTACTGGAAACTATATGAATCTATACCGATAAATCAAAGATACAATGATAAGAGATTATTTAAGGAATGGGAGTTTAGTTCGATGTTAGAGGCAATTGCATGTGGAGAATATCAATTGGATTCCTGTGAAATAATAAAGGGTAATATTGGAAGACTAAAATTTATGACATGGTCATGGCCTTATGAAGGGGCAGGGTCACTTAGAGCTCTTATTGAATCATTTGGCCTAGAAATAATTAAAGATGAAGTATAAGGGGTTGTCTCAAAATGATTTCTGCGTTGAGTAGAGAACAGAAATCTATGATTTATTGTGAATCGCTTACTCCTAGGAACAAAGTGAGTAGGAGTTTCAATATGAGATAGATAACCTTGAACTCTACTAATTTTGAAACAACCCAAAGGGACAAATAGAATAAAAAGTTTTAGACAGTCCCTTAAAAATCTTTAATCATATTTTCTTCTTTAATATAATTATCTACAAGTGAGCTTTTAAATTCGCTAGCAAGTATATCCATATATATTTTACCATATTTTTTATTGCCAAATATAACTGCTTCTCGTCTTTCACCAATTACCTTAAAACCACATTTTTTGTAGCATTTAAAAGCTCTTTTATTATATTCCATAACTATAAGCATAATATTATTGAAATTTCTAATATTAAAACCAAAATCTAATAATAGTTTAATTGCCTCAGTACCATAGCCTTTATTCCAATAATTTTTATCACCAATAAAAATACCTATTTCAGCACTTCTGTTTAAATTATTTACATTTAAAAAACCACAGTTTCCTATCAGTTTATCATTTTTACTTTCTATAATAGCAAAGTTATTGTTGTCTGATATTAATCTTTCTAATATATTTTTTTCGCTATCAATAGATATAATAGAGTGAGAGCAGCTTAAATTAACAGAAGTTTCAAAATCAGATAACCATTTAACATAATTAGGAGCATCGTCAATGTTAATTGGAGACAAATAAATTCTATTACCTTCCACTTTTTTAAAATACCTCATGATCTATCCTTCCTTTCTTCAATTTTACATATTATAGCACGTCAAGACATATGTGTAAAGATAAATACTCAGTGTTTATTTAAAATGTAGTACAATGTCCAATAAATTAAAAAAATTAATAATAAAATTATTATTTAGCTTAATAATGCATCGACTATATGTTAAAAAATCTTAATAGATAAAAGTTAGATAAAATGATTGCTAACTATTGACAATAAGCAATAAAATTGATATTTTTAATTATATATGGTATAAAATTATATATAATTAAATTAAAAATTTATATACTTAACATCTTAAGGAGGTGTTTGTTATTGGAAAAAGTAAAAATGTCTAATTTTCTAATTAAACAAAAAAGTAACTTAGAAAAAATAGTACAAGAGTTATCTAACGACTTTAAATACGTTTCAGTGCTTGGTACAGATACAAAGGGTATGCTTTATGGAGTAAGTAAAAATACAATAGAGCTAAATGATTCATTCTGGTGCGAAAGAGGGTTTGTTATTAGAGTATTTAATGGCATAAATTATTCTGAATATTCTTTTAATGAAATAAGCAATGATAATGTTGATCAAATTATTGCTGAAATTCGCTTGAAAATTAAAGATGACTTTAATAACCTAAAAACAAATAAAATTAGAATGACTGAATATCCTTTAATCCAAGAAGAGAAGATAGAAGAAAAGTTTTATGGTGAAGTAGAAATTTTAAGTGAAAAAATAAGTCCAAAAGAGAAACTAGAAAAATTGATAGCAATTAAGGACAAAGCTTTAGATTATTCAGATATGTTATTTGAATTTAGAATCAGGTACAATGATGTTCATGTATCAAAAGTATTCGTATCAAATAATAAGTATTTAGAACAATCATATATTTGGAGTGAAGCATATCTAATTCCGTTAGTAAGAAAAGGTGAAAATACAAAATATGATTTTAAATCTTACTCTGGTATGAAGGGAGTTGAGATTTTAGACGAGTTAGAAGGAGCTTACAAAGAATCAATAGATGATACTGTTAAACTATTAGATGCAAAAAGAGTAGTTCCTGGTGAATACGAAATTATTTGTTCTCCAGATGTTTCTGGAGTAATAGCACATGAAGCATTTGGCCATGGTGTAGAAATGGACATGTTTGTTAAAAATAGAGCTAAAGCTGTAGAATATTTAGAAAAAGAAGTAGCATCTAGTTTAGTAAACATGCATGATGGTGCTAAGTCTGCTTATCATGTCTCATCATATTTATTTGATGATGAAGGAACACTTGGAACTGATACGGTTGTAATAGAAAATGGTATATTAAAGACTGGTATTTCCGATGTTTTATCTGCTCTTAAGCTTAAGACTACACCTACTGGTAATGGTAAAAGACAATCTTATGAACATAAGGCATATGCAAGAATGACTAATACATTTTTTGCACCTGGTAAAGACAAATTAGATGATATGATAGCTTCTATTAAAAATGGATATCTGTTAAAAGGTGTTAAAAGTGGAATGGAGGATCCAAAAAACTGGGGAATACAGTGCATATTGAAAAAAGGTTATGAAATTAAAGATGGAAAATTAACAGGAAATATAATTGCACCTGTAATCTTGACTGGATATGTACCAGATTTACTTAAATCTATTACTATGGTGTCAGATGAAACTAAATTATTTGGTAGTGGAATGTGTGGAAAAGGTTATAAGGAATTTGTTAAAACCTCCGATGGTGGTTCATATATTAAAGCGATAGGGAGGTTAGGATAATGATAAATAAGATATTAGAAATATTAAGAGATAACAAAAATATCGACGGATGGAAAATAATACAAACACAAACTGAAAGCAGTGAATTGTTTTTCGTTAAAAAAGATATTGATATGAATAGAGCTAAAAAAGTAAATGATTTTTCTATAACAGTATATAAAGATTTTGAAGAGGATGGAACTAAGTACAAGGGATCATCTAATATAAAAATACATCCTACTATGGATGAGACAGAAATAAAAACTGCTATTGAAAATGCTGCTTTTAGTGCAAAATTTATAAAGAATGAATTTTATGATTTGCCTAAACCTAATGAAAATCAAAATACAGTAGCCATTGAAAGTAATTTATCACAAAATACTTTGGGATATTGGTTACCATTATTGACAAAAGCAATTTATAGTGAAGATGTATACAAAAATGGTGGCATAAATTCAACAGAAGTATTCTTAAATAAATCTTATATAAGAATAGTTACTTCTACAGGTATAGATGTTAATTGGAATAAGTATAAAGGACAAATAGAACTAGTTACAAATTGGACAGAAGGAAAAGAAGAGGTAGAATTATTCTCTTTTATAGATTTTGCACAATATAACAAAGAATTAATAGCTGAAAATGTAAAAGAAATGATTGAAATGAGTAAGGAAAGAGCTATAGCTCAGAAGACACCAGCTTTAAATAAATACACTGTTTTATTGACTGGAGAGCCAGTAAAAACACTTTTTGAATATTACTATTTACAAGCAAGTACAGAATATGTATATAACGGGTTTTCAACTGCTAAGCTTGATGAGAATATACAAGGAAATTCAGTAACTGGTGATAAGATTAATTTAACACTTGAACCTTTTATGGAAGATTCCGTATTTTCTCAGCCATATGATTATGATGGATTTCCATTGAAACCGTTAGAGATTTATAATGATGGTAAGCTTAAAAAATATTTTGGTGATTCAAGATATTCACAGTATGTTAACGTGGAACAAACAGGAATAGTAAAAAATTTAAGATTTAAAGGTGGAAGTAAGACTATAGAAGAAATGAAGAGAGAAAATCACTTGGAAATTTTAGCATTTTCTGATTTTTCATTAGATCCTTTTACAGGAGATTTTGCAGGAGAAATAAGATTAGCTAAATATTTTGATGGTAATGAAGAAAAAATAGTATCAGGTGGATCTATATCAGGAAATATTAAAGAAGTACATGGTAATATGTACTTGTCTAAAGAATTAAAGCAAATAAATAACTATGTAGGACCAAAAACAATACAACTATTTGATGTAAGCGTTGCGGGATCTTAAAGTTAATCTATAACCTTAAGATATTAAAAACTTTAAAAATACACAACTATTAGTATAATGTTGAACATTAACATGAAGAAATGAAAAAGTTGTGGTGTTTGAAACACCTTAAAGGAGCTATTCAAGATGAACAGCTCCTTTTTCCTATTTAAATTCTTATTAAAATTTTAAATCTAAAACATCAGAAACAATCTTAGCTACACCGTCATTATCATTTGAATCAGCTGTAAATTTGGCTGCTTTTTTTGCTCTGGTTGAAGCATTTTTCATTGCATAGCTGTTTTGACAAAGCTCTAGCATAGGTACATCATTATCAAAATCACCAAACACTATAATTTCTTCTGGTTTAATATTTAATTCCTTTTCAAGAGTATAAACAGCGTTAGCCTTTGAAGCATCTTTTTTTATTATATCTAACCATATATCCCCACTAATAACTAAAGCATATTTATCTCCTAATATATTAAAAAGAATATCATAAAGTTCATAAACTCCCTCTAATATGCATATAGTTATCTTAGTTATATCTTCTTTTATAGATAATAAATCCTTTTCAATATGAAGTCTAGAATCGCTTATTTTTAACTCTTCAATAATATAATCAAAATATTTATCAGTGATGCCATAGTCACTTGTGCACACATAGTAACCTGAATCTGTGTGTGATCTAATTAAATCAAGTATTATTTCAATTTCCTTATTTGAAAATATGCTTTTATGATATACTTTTGTTCTTGAAGAATTCTCTATCCACGAACCATTATTGCATGTATAAATAATATCATTATCAAAAATGTTAAATATCCTATCTATACCTTGAAAAAATCTACCGCTAGCGACAGCAAGTATTATATTGCTGTTTAGAGCAGTTTGTAGTATGTTTTTTGTATAAAGAGAAATATCTCCTTGTGAATTTAAAATTGTTCCATCCATATCTGTCAATATACACTTAATCAATAAAATTCCCCTTTCTGTTAAAAATATATTTCGTATAATATAATCCAAATTATCCAAAAAATCAAATATTCATTTACTCCTTGTTCATAAGTTTTACATTAAATTGTATATATATTTAATTCACATTTGATTATACATAAAAAAATATTTATTAAATATCCCAATTTGTTTCACAATAATAAATGAAAAAATGGTATTTTTAGATACAAAAAATACAGGAATTCGACAAAAGTAGTTGAAATTAAGCTTTATAAAGAAGTACACTTCGATATATACATTGTTATTTTATCTTTATAGTTCATTTATTTCAATACTAAATTGAAGGACATGGATATATACTATTATCGGAAAAGTGTATAAAATAAAGATGTAATCGTTTTCCGATATTTTAAGGAGTTGAGGAAATGGATTTAAATAAACGACATTTAGAAATACTGAATTATTTATTAGATGCAGCTAAATATGTTAAATACGATGAGTTGTGTGAGAAATATAAAGTTAGTCAAAGAACTATTCGCTACGATATTGATAAAATCAACGATTATTTGAGCAAATATTCTTTAACACAAATTATCAAAAAAAGAGATGAAGGCATCGGAATAGTTGATAAGGAGAAATTAAGTAATCATTTAAATAAGTTTTACCAAATTGATAAAAATGCAAATTATTATTACTCAAGAGAAGAAAGAAGAAATTTAATGGCTGTAAAACTATTGGAAAGCAATGAACCTTTGAGTATTAAGTATTTTCAAGATTATTTTTCTTTATCTAAGAATACTATTTTAAAAGAGTTAGATAAGATAGAAGAGCTATTTAAGAAAAACGGTATTAAGCTAATTCGAAAGCCTAAAATAGGTATTTATGTAGAAGGAAAGGAGATTAACAAAAGGCGAGCTATAATTGATTTAACCTTTGAATCAGTGAAAACAGAAGATTTGTTTCATTATGTCAATAGAAAATTTACTCAAAATAAAATTAACAATATAAAATTTGATATATTATTTTCAGAATTTGATATTGATTTTTTAAATTCACTTATTAGAATGGCAGAAACAGAACTTCAAAAAAGTTTTACTGATGAAGGGTATGGAAACTTGATAACTCATATTTCATTGATGATTAAGAGACTACAGTTAAATAAGGAAATTATATTACCTGATACAGGAGCAGAAGGTATACATTTTTCTAAAGAATATAAAATTGCAGAAAAAATGGTAAGGAAAGTAGAAAAAAAATTTGAAATAAAAGTTCCTAGAGATGAAATTAAATATATTGCCATACACTTACTTGGAACAAAGATATTAAAGAGCAATGATGTAATAAATGATGAACTATTTGAAGTAACAACTAAAATGGTTGAAGAAATAGAGGATATATACAAAATTGATTTTGATAAATCAAAAAATATAGTAATATCAAATCTCATATTACATCTTAGACCGACAGTATATAGAATAAAATATGGAATGAAGCTTCAAAATCCAATGTTTAATAATATCTACAAGAATTATAGAACACTTTTTTTTAATACAAAATTAGCTTGTAGACATTTAGAAAAGTATATGAATACAGAAATTAATGATCAAGAGATTTCATATATAACTTTACATTTTGGTGCAGCGTTAGAAAAGGCGAAAAAAAGAACTAAAGAGATACCAAAGCTTATATTAGTATGTGCAACAGGTATAGGAACAGCACAAATGCTTGCATCTCAGATTAGTACAAGATTTGATTGTGAAATATTGAAAACGATATCTAGTAGAAAAATAGAAGAAATAAAAGATATTAAGTATGACTATTTAATAAGTACAGTAACTATACCAAATCTTAAAAAGAGTAGCTATTTAAAAATCAATGCGATGCTTTTAAGAAAAGATTATGAAATTCTTGAAAAATATTTGAGACCAAAATATAAAGAAAAAAATAAAGAAGAAGAAGTTGTTAAAAAGCTTATAAAAGCAACAGAAAAATATACATCAATAAAAGATAGAGAACAACTTGCATATGAATTTTTGTATGTTCTAAAGAACAATAATGAAAAAATGATGAAAGAGGAGAAGGTATATATGTTAGAAGATTTATTATTTAGAGAGGTGATAAAGCTAAATGTTAGTGTGAAAGATTGGAAAGAAGCTATCGGAAAAGGTTCTGAAATATTAATTAATAGAGGAGATATAAAGCAATCTTATGTAGATTGTATATTTAAAAATTTTGAAAAAATGGGACCATACATGGTTGTTGCTCCCGGTATAGTACTAGCGCATGCTAGACCAGAAGATGGTGTTAATAAATTATCTATGAGCTTAATTACATTAAAAGATCCAGTAGAATTTGGTAGTGATTTAAACGACCCAGTTAAATTAGTTGTAACTTTAGCAGCAAGTGATAACACTAGTCATTTAAAAGCTTTATCTCAATTGATGAATTTATTTATGGATTCTGATGATCTTAATAAGATAATGACAACAAATGATAAAAATGAAGTTTTAAAAATTACAAAAGCTCATTCACAAAATTAAATTGTGAATAGGGTAAATAAAATAAGAAAAATGGAGGGTTTAATAATGCTAATATTAGTTTGTTGTGGTTCAGGTTTAGGAAGTAGTTTTATGATTGAAATGAACATAAAAAAAGTTTTAAAAGAACTAGGAATAGAGGGGGTGAACGTGGATCATTCAGATTTATCAAGTGCATCAGGTATAAAAGCAGATATTTATGTAGGCACAAGAGATATTGCAAACAATCTTAATTCATTAGGTTATACGGTTTCATTAAATAATATGATAGACAAAAATGAATTAAAAGAAAAAATTTCACAAGCATTAAAAGACAAAGGAATCATATAATAGGAGGTTTTCATATGTTAAAGCTTATTCTTGATATTCTTAGCGTTCCAGCTATACTAGTTGGAGTAATAGCACTCATAGGCTTAGTTTTACAGAAAAAACCAGTTTCTGATGTAATAAAAGGCACTATTAAAACAATATTAGGTTTCTTAATACTAGGTGGTGGAGCTGGTATAGTAGTAGGTTCTTTAAGCCACTTTGGAATTATGTTTCAACAAGGGTTTGGAGTAACAGGAGTTGTTCCAAATAATGAGGCAGTTGTAGCAATGGCTCTTAAAACATATGGTACATCAACAGCACTAATAATGGTATTTGGTATGCTAGCAAATATATTAATAGCTAGATTTACAAAGCTTAAATATATCTTTTTAACAGGACATCATACACTTTATATGGCATGTATGATTGCAGTTATATTAGCAGTAGGTGGATTAGAAGGAACAGCATTGGTAGCAGTTGGTGCAGTAATTCTAGGATTTATAATGGCTATTTTCCCAGCTATGGCACAACCAACAATGAGAAAAATAACAGGTACTGATGATGTAGCATTTGCACATTTTGGTACAGTAGGGTATATATTATCAGCTTATATTGGAAAGTTAGTTGGAAAAGGCTCTAAATCAACAGAAGAAATGGATTTTCCTAAAGGATTATCATTTTTAAGAGATAGTTCAGTAGCAATATCTTTAACAATGGCAGTATGTTATGTGATAGTAGCAGTAGCATGTGGCAAAGAATATATTGAAGCCAATATTAGTGGCGGTCAAAACTTCATAGTATTTTCATTGATACAAGCAATAACATTTGCTGGAGGAGTTTATGTAATATTACAAGGTGTTAGATTAATATTAGCAGAAATAGTACCAGCTTTTACAGGTATATCAATGAAACTTGTTCCGAATGCAAAACCAGCACTTGATTGTCCAGTTGTTTTCCCTTATGCTCCAAATGCAGTACTTATAGGATTCTTATCAAGCTTCTTAGGTGGAATAGTTGGTATGTTTATACTTGGTAGCTTAGATGCAGTTATAATATTACCTGGAGTAGTACCACATTTCTTCTGTGGAGCAACAGCAGGAGTTTTTGGTAATGCAACAGGAGGGAAAAGAGGAGCATTTATTGGTGGGTTTGCACATGGTTTATTAATAACATTCTTGCCAGTATTACTAATGCCGGTTTTAGGAGATCTTGGATTTGCTAATACAACATTTTCAGATGCAGATTTTGGGGTAGTTGGTATTATACTTGGAAATATTATAAAGCTTATACATTAATTAAATGGGTAGTCTAATGACTACCCTAAGATTTTCTCTAATTAGCACATAAATTATTATAAAATATATGAAAGGAAGTGATGCTTGTGGATAGTAAAAAGCTAAAAGAGCTAGAAAAAATTGCTTTGCAAGTAAGAAAAGATTGCATCGAAACACAGTATCTTGTGAAATCAGGTCATTTAGGAGGATCTTTTTCCGCAACAGAAATGCTAGTTTATCTATACTTTGAAAAAATGAATCTATCTCCTAATAATGTTCGAGATTTAAACAGAGATGTATTTGTGCTTAGTAAAGGACATGCTTCTTTAGGTTATTATGCAGTTTTAGGGAGAAGAGGTTATTTTGAATTAGAAGAGTTAAAAACGTATAGGAAGATTAATACTAGACTTCAAGGACATACACATATAGATTCAGTACCAGGTGTAGAGTGTTCAACGGGTTCATTAGGGCAAGGTTTATCATATGGGCTAGGTATAGCATTAGCTAAACAAAGAAAAGGATTAAAGGGAAATGTGTATGTAATGATGGGTGACGGAGAAATGCAGGAAGGACAAGTTTGGGAAGCTTTAATGCTACAAAGTAAATTAAAGTTAACAAATCTAATTCCAATAGTAGATAACAATAAACTACAATTAGATGATGAATACGTTAATATAATGGGTGATCCAAATTATAAACAAAGATTTGAAGCATTTGGTTTAAATGTTATAGAGATTAATGGCAATAGCTTTGAAGAAATTGATGCTGGCTTGATGAATATATCAAATATGAAACCTAATATAATTGTAGCTAATACTAAAAAAGGTGCTGGAATAAATTTCATGGAAGACAAAGTGCCTTGGCATTCAAAGAAACTTAATGAACAAGAATATAATCAAGCTTTAGAAGAGTTAGCAAAAAAGGAGGTGGCACTCAATGAATAACCTAATGGCACCTAGAGATATGTTTGGTAAAACAATAGTAGAAATTGGGCAGCATAATGAGAATATATTTGTATTAAGTGGAGATTTAGGGGGAGCTACTAAAGTAAATGATTTTGGTAAAGCTTTTCCAGAAAGATTTGTAAATACAGGTATAGCAGAACAAAATATGGTAAGTATGGCAGCGGGGCTTGAAAGAATGGGATATATACCAATTGTAAGCACATTTTGTTGTTTTGCACCAGGAAGAACTTATGATCAGATAAGGCAATCTGTAGCTTATTCTAATGCAAACGTAAAAATTATGTCAACACATCCAGGCTTAGCTATAGGAATGGATGGTGCTATACATCAAAGTTTAGATGATTTAGCATTAATGAGAGCATTACCAAATTTTACAGTACTAGCTCCATCTGATGAAATAGAGACAAAAAAAGCAATAGAATGGGCTATAAATCACAAGGGTCCAGTTTATATTAGAGTAGGAAGAAAAGAATGTGAGAAATATTTTAATGAAAATTGGGAAATAGAAATTGGAAAATCTTACGAACTAAAGGAAGGTAAAGATATAACTTTAATCGCACATGGAGCAATAGTGCCTTTTATGATGAAAGCAGCTCATGAGTTAGCTAAAGAAGATATTGATGCTAGAGTTATAAGCTTTCCATTTATAAAACCAGTTGATAAAGAAGCTATAATAAAAGCAGCTAAAGAGACAAAAGGTATAGTAACAGGAGAAGATCATTTTTTAAATGGTGGATTATTTAGCATTGTTTCAGAAGTTGTATGTCATAATGCTCCTTGTAAAGTAAGAGGTATAGGTGTAAATGATACTTTTGGAGAATCAGGAGCACCAGAAGATTTATATAAAAAATATGGATTAACAGTTGAAAATATAATCAAAGAAGTTAAAAACATACTGGGTGTGTAATCAAAAAAAGGTTTAGAAAAAAGTAGATTAGTTCTAAACCTTTTTTCTATATAACAAGGCGCAAGATGTTCTCCAACCTCTGGTAGAAGGTACCGATTAGGATTTAATAGGCGGTGTGCAATCTTGTGCCTCGTTGAAACGGTACGATTTTCGTTATGCATTTCAAAAAAAGTAACCTTTAAATTTTTATAAAAGACATGCTTATTCTTTATAATACATTGGCGTAATAACAGGCTTTCCATCCTCGTCTAATAATGGTGTTAATCCACCAGCATTTCCGCTACAAGTAAATAAGTAATTCACACCAGTTTTTTTATCTACTAATATTTGTCTAGTATTCACAGTGCCTTGTGAATAAACAGTTTCAAATCTATCATTATTTTTACTACCAAACATAAAATCACCTCAATTAATTTATTGTATATATTATATCATGAAAAAATATTTTTTATGGCTATAAATAATATGGGATAATATTATTCCTTGGGTAATACACAGGGTTTGACAAAGAAATAAAATCACAAGATTAAATCTTTATTGATTTATGACATTAAAGAGTAAAATTAATAAAATAAAATCGAAAGCAAATAATATTGTGACAAATTTTAAACACAATTATTTTTTATGACAAATAAATGTGGTAATAAATAAAATTTGTTATAATATGGTGTATAAATATCAAATTGTATTTGCATTGATTATAGCTTTAATAATAACAGAGTAAATAGAGAATTAAAATATGGTATATTTAGTATAAAATAGCATGAAAAATAAATATACGATTATATTATTTAACCCTGATTATTCATATAACGTTCAAATAATATGCTGTAAGTTTCTGAAT
>NZ_LOHE01000072.1 GCF_001559865.1 Abyssisolibacter fermentans | reverse complement strand
TTCTTCTGGAGCTTTATCTATATTATCAAATGCTACTGATTCTCCAGTTCCAAGTCTTTCATTTAAAACTTTTGTTATAGCTGCTGTTAATGTTGTTTTACCATGGTCTACGTGACCTATTGTTCCAATGTTAACATGTGGCTTATTTCTTTCAAATTTTGCCTTTGCCATTTTTATTCCTCCTCATTATCACTTTTCATTATAGTATGAATAATTAGAACAAAATCTATATAGATTTTGTTCTAATCTATGGAAATCATAACTAAACTAATTTTAGTTTATAATTTCCTATAGATTATAAACAAATTATTTATCCATTATTTTTTCAGCTATACTCTTAGGTACAGCTTCAAAATGATCTGTTTCCATAGAATAGTTTCCTCTACCTTGAGTTTTAGAACGTAAGTCTGTAGCGTATCCAAACATCTCAGATAGTGGAACCATGGCATTTACAACCTTAATTCCATTTCTATCACTAAAACTTTCTATTCTACCTCTCCTAGAGCTAACATCTCCCATAACATCTCCCATATACTCTTCAGGTACTAATACCTCAACCTTCATATATGGTTCTAATAATACAGGTTTTGCTTTCGCCATAGCTTCCTTAAATGCCATAGATCCAGCTATTTTAAATGCCATCTCACTAGAGTCAACTTCATGATATGATCCATCATATAATGTAACTCTAAAGTCTGAAACAGGATATCCTGCAAGAATACCGTTTTGAGCAGCTTCCCTAATACCAGCATCTACATGAGGTATATATTCTTTTGGTATAGATCCACCTTTAATTTGATCAATAAATTCATATCCTGATCCAGGCTCAAGCGGCTCCATAATAATCTTACAATGTCCATATTGTCCTTTACCACCTGACTGTTTAGCATATTTGCTATCAACATCAGCTTTAGTAGTAATTGTTTCTCTATAAGAAACTTGTGGATTACCGACATTAGCTTCTACTTTAAATTCTCTTAACAGTCTATCAACAATAATATCTAGGTGTAATTCTCCCATTCCTCCTATTATTGTCTGACCTGTTTCTTCATTTGTATATGTTTTAAAAGTAGGATCTTCTTCTGCAAGTTTTGCAAGAGCTATACCCATTTTTTCCTGTCCAGCTTTACTTTTAGGTTCAATAGCAACTTCAATAACAGGCTCAGGGAATTCCATAGATTCTAGTACTATTGGATTATTTTCATCACATAAAGTATCTCCAGTAGTTGTTATTTTTAAACCAACCGCTGCTGCGATATCACCAGCATATACTTTTTCTATGTCTTCTCTTGTATTTGCATGCATCTGCAATATACGTCCAATTCTTTCTTTTTTACCTTTAGTTGAATTGTAAACATATGATCCTTTTGTCAATTGTCCAGAATATACTCTGAAAAACGAAAGTTTCCCAACATATGGATCAGCCATTATCTTAAATGCTAATGCTGAAAATGGCTCTTCATCAGATGAATGTCTTTTAATTTCTTCATCTGTGTCAGGATGCAATCCAGTTATGGCTGGAACATCTAATGGTGATGGTAAAAACGCTACTATAGCATCTAAAAGCAACTGTACTCCTTTGTTTTTGTATGCTGAACCACAATATACAGGAATCATTTCAACTGCGATAGTTCCTTTTCTAACAGCTTTGATTATTTCCTCTTGAGTGATTTCTTCACCTTCTAAGTATTTCATCATAAGTTCTTCATCATGTTCTGCTGCAGCTTCTAATAGTATTTCTCTGTATTCCTTAGCTGTATCAATATATTCTTCAGGAATTTCAATTGTTTCTATATCTTTTCCTAATTCGTCATTATACATTACGGCTTTCATAGTTACTAAGTCGATTATTCCTCTAAAATCATCTTCTGCTCCAATTGGTAATTGCATAGCTATAGCATTAGCTTTTAATCTATCTTTCATTGTTTGCAATGAATATAAGAAATTAGCACCCATTTTATCCATTTTATTAACAAAACAGATTCTTGGAACATTATATTTATCTGCTTGTCGCCAAACAGTTTCTGATTGAGGTTCAACCCCACTCTTAGCGTCAAATATTGTAACTGCTCCATCTAATACGCGAAGAGATCTCTCAACTTCAACAGTAAAATCCACATGCCCTGGTGTATCAATAATATTAACTCTATGGCCTTTCCATTGAGTAGTTGTAGCAGCAGATGTTATTGTTATTCCTCTCTCCTGCTCTTGCTCCATCCAGTCCATTTGTGAAGCACCTTCATGTGTTTCACCTATTTTATAAATCCTACCAGTGTAGTATAGTATTCTTTCAGTCGCTGTAGTTTTACCTGCATCTATGTGAGCCATAATGCCAATATTTCTAGTATTATTTAAAGAAAATTTTCTTGGCACAGTACTCCTCCTTCCTGCTACTGGTTATAACAATATTTATTATAACCTTTATAAAAATGTATATTCTATATTTTGCTATTTATAGTAGAATATCGATTACCATCTGTAATGTGCAAAAGCTTTATTAGCTTCAGCCATTTTGTGAGTATCTTCTCTTTTCTTAACACTGGCTCCTACATTATTAGCTGCATCCATAATTTCACGAGCTAGTCTTTCTCTCATTGTCTTTTCTCCTCTTTTTCTTGAGTAAGTTGTTAACCATCTCAATCCAAGAGTCTGTCTTCTTTCAGCTCTAACTTCAATTGGTACTTGATAAGTAGCACCTCCAACACGTCTTGCTTTAACTTCTAAAACTGGCATTATGTTTTCCATTGCTTTACCAAAAACTTCACATGGATCTTCTCCAGTTTTTTCTTTTATGATGTCAAATGCACCATAAACTATTTTCTGTGCTACTCCTTTTTTACCATCTAACATGATAGAATTAATTAACTTAGTTATAACCTTATCCTTGTAAATTGGATCGTCCATAACTACTCTTTTTGGAATATGTCCTTTTCTTGGCACTGTTCTTCCCTCCTTAATAAACATGATTAATTCATAGGTACTCGATAGTACATAAAAATCAACCCAATTTAAAATACCATCGAAGTGCACTTAATGTATATTAAAACACATACTAACTCCTTAATTCTTAAGGAGTTAAGAAGTGTTACATCTTTGCACTATTTGATATTACTTTTTCTTAGGTCTCTTTGTACCATATTTTGACCTAGCTTGCATTCTTTTCTCAACTCCAGATGTATCAAGAGTACCTCTAACAATGTGATATCTAACTCCTGGTAAATCTTTAACTCTTCCACCTCTTATAAGAACAACACTATGTTCTTGTAAGTTATGACCTATACCTGGAATGTAAGCTGTAACTTCATGTCCATTAGTAAGTCTAACCCTTGCAATTTTTCTTAAAGCTGAGTTAGGCTTTTTAGGAGTAACTGTCTTAACTGAAGTACATACACCTCTCTTTTGTGGAGAATATGACTTAACCATTTTCTTTCTTAGTGAGTTATATCCTTCATTTAAGTGACGAGAAGTTGATTTTCCTTTAAGGCTCTTTCTACTCTTTCTTACTAGTTGGTTGATAGTTGGCATCTAGGCACCTCCTTTTAGCTTAAATTTATTTTAATAATGCAACAGATGCTGCACTAACATCGATTCCACAGGCTTTCCCAAGTTCTTTCATAGTATCTACATATGCTATATCTATATCTTTTGTTTTGCATAATTTTACTAGTTTGTTTATTATATATTGATCTGCATCTTTTGCTATATATATTATTTTAACTTGATCATTTACTACTGCTCTTTCAGCCTGTTTTGTACCAACAACTTTTTTCTTTTCTCTTAACAAAGATAACATGTTAGTATCCTCCCTTATGCATACCTAGAAGATTATACAGCGATATCGCTATATAATCTTCCCGAATATCAAAGAAGTACACTACCTTGATTTACACACTTATATATTTTAACATCACTTGTTCTAACTGTCAATATATTATTTAAGCTTCATTATCAACTGCATTTATTGCAACATTTTTGTATCTATTCATTCCTGTTCCAGCTGGTATGAGTTTTCCTATTATTACATTTTCTTTTAATCCAATTAATTTATCCTCTTTTCCTTTTATCGCTGCTTCTGTTAATACTCTTGTAGTTTCTTGGAACGATGCAGCAGAAAGGAACGAATCTGTAGCTAAAGAAGATTTTGTTATACCTAATAAAACTCTTCTACCAACCGCAGGACTTCCACCTACTTCTTCAATTTTTCTATTTTCATCTTCAAATTCAAATATATTTACCAAACTACCTGGTAATAAATCTGTTTCTCCTGAATCTTCTATTTTTACTTTATTAAGCATTTGTTTAACTATAACTTCTATATGTTTATCATTAATGTCAACACCCTGCATCTTGTAAACTCTCTGCACTTCTTTTACAATATACTGATGTACTCCTGAAACTCCTTTTATTTTCAATATGTCATGTGGGTTTACTGAACCTTCAGTTATCTCGTCTCCAGCTTCCACTACATCTCCATCTCTAACCTTTAATCTAGCTCCATATGGAATAGTATATGATTTAGACTCTCCGTCTGTTGTTGTCACAATAACTTCTTTTTTCTTTCTATCTGTTTTAATATCTATAACACCTGCTATTTCAGTTATGACAGCTAATCCTTTTGGTTTCCTAGCTTCAAAAAGCTCTTCAACCCTTGGAAGACCCTGAGTAATATCTCCCCCTGCAACTCCACCTGTATGGAAAGTACGCATTGTAAGCTGTGTACCTGGTTCACCTATAGATTGAGCAGCAATTATACCAACCGCTTCACCTATATTTACATCGCCACCTGTCGCAAGATTCTTACCATAACATTTTGCACAAACACCATGCTTAGCATTACATGTTAATACTGATCTTATTTTAACTTCTTCAATTCCAGATTCTTCTATGGCTTTTGCCTTGATTTCTGATATATATTCACCTTCTTTGACTATTATTTCTCCAGTTTCAGGATGAATAATATCTTCAACAGATACTCTGCCAGCTATTCTTTCATATAATTCTTCTATAACTTCTTTACCATCTCTAAATGCCTTAACTACTATACCTTGTGTTGTTCCACAATCATGTTCTCTAACAATCACATCTTGGCTGACATCTACTAATCTTCTTGTAAGATATCCTGAGTCAGCTGTTCTTAATGCAGTATCTGCAAGCCCTTTTCTAGCACCGTGTGTTGATATGAAGAACTCAAGCACTGATAAACCTTCTCTAAAATTAGATTTAACAGGAATTTCAACTGTCTTACCAGTTGCATTGGCCATAAGTCCCCTCATACCTGCTAGCTGTCTTATCTGGTTTCTACTACCTCTAGCTCCAGAATGAGCCATAATAAATATATTATTTAATCTGTCTAGATTATTCATTAAAGCTTCTGTAACTTGTTCAGTTGTTTTAGTCCATATATCTATTACTCTTTCATATCTTTCCTCGTTAGAAATCAAACCTCTCCTAAAAGCTTTTTCGTATTTATCAACGCTTTCTTCTGCCTTTGAAACTAATACCTCTTTATCATCTGGTATAATTATATCGCCAATACTAACTGTTACAGCTCCTATTGTTGAAAAATGAAATCCCATTTCTTTTATATGATCAAGAGTAACAGCAGTAATAGTATTACTATGTTTTCTAAAACATGCATCTATAATTTTACCAAGCATTTTTTTATCTACTAATGTGTCAATCTCTAATGAGTATTTATCTTTTGTTCTATCAACATAACCTAAATCTTGTGGTATATTTTCATTGAATATAAATCTACCTACTGTACTTTCAACAAGCTCGCCTTTATCATTTTCATCTAAGCGAACTCTAACTTTAACTTTAGCATGAAGTCCAACTTTCTTAGTATCATAAGCTAATAGCATTTCGTCAAAGTCTTTGAATATCATACCTTCACCTGGTTCACCCGGAACTTCTATTGTCAAGTAATAACTTCCGAGTACCATATCTTGAGTAGGAGTCGTTATCGGCTTTCCTGCCTGCGGAGCTAATATGTTATTTATAGAAAGCATCAAAAACCTTGATTCAGCTTGTGCTTCCACAGATAACGGAACATGTACTGCCATTTGGTCACCATCAAAATCTGCATTGTATGCTGTACATACAAGAGGATGAAGTTTTATCGCTTTTCCTTCAACCAATATTGGTTCAAATGCTTGAATTCCTAATCTATGCAAAGTAGGAGCACGGTTTAACAATACTGTATGCTCTTTAATAACAGACTCTAAAACATCCCAAACTACGGTTTTTACCTTTTCTGTCATTCTCTTAGCACTTTTTATATTATGAGCATGCCCTTCTTCTACTAATTTTCTCATTACAAATGGCTTAAATAATTCTAATGCCATTTTCTTTGGAAGTCCACACTGATAAAACTTAAGTTCTGGTCCAACTACGATAACTGAACGTCCAGAGTAATCAACCCTTTTACCAAGTAAGTTTTGTCTAAATCTTCCTTGTTTTCCTTTTAACATATCAGATAAAGATTTTAGAGGTCTATTCCCTGGACCTGTTACTGGTCTTCCTCTTCTACCATTATCTATTAATGCATCAACAGCTTCTTGAAGCATTCTCTTCTCGTTCCTTACAATGATATCTGGTGCTCCAAGATCTAATAGCCTTTTAAGTCTATTATTTCTATTTATAACTCTTCTATACAAATCATTTAAATCTGATGTAGCAAATCTACCTCCATCTAATTGAACCATAGGACGTAAATCTGGTGGTATTACAGGTACTACATCAAGTATCATCCACTGTGGGTTATTACCTGATCTTCTAAATGCTTCTACTACTTCTAGCCTTCTAATAATTCTAATCCGTTTTTGACCTGAACTCTCTTTAAGTTGTATTTTTAACTCCTTAGATTCTTTTTCTAAATCTATATCACCTAGCAACTCTTTTACTGATTCAGCGCCCATACCAGCCTTGAATTTTTTACCGTATTTATCCAATGCCTCTCTATATTCTTTTTCACTAAGAAGTTGTTTTTTTGATAATGATGTTTCACCTTGATCTATTACAACATAAGAAGCAAAATAAAGTATCTTTTCTAGTGACCTCGGAGACATATCAAGAAGTAAACCCATCCTGCTTGGTATTCCTTTAAAATACCATATATGTGATACAGGAGCGGCTAGTTCTATATGACCCATTCTTTCTCTTCTTACTTTTGCTTTAGTAACTTCAACACCACATCTATCGCAAACTACTCCTTTATATCGGATTCTCTTATACTTACCACAATGACATTCCCAGTCTTTTGTAGGACCAAAAATTTTCTCGCAAAATAATCCTTCTTTTTCTGGTTTTAATGTTCTATAATTAATTGTTTCTGGTTTTTTTACTTCTCCTCTAGACCATTGTCTGATTTTCTCTGGTGAAGCTAAACCAATTTTTATTGAATCAAAATTATTAAGTTCAAACAAGGAGCGCTCTCTCCCTTCCTTTTGATTATTTTTCTACATCACTAACAAAAGTAACTGAATTACTATTTATCAGTCTTTGTAATCACTCTCATAATCATCTAACTCTTCGAAATCTATGAAATTATCTTCTAATTCTTCATCCAATACAACATCATTAGGCTCTAGTTCTGTGTCTGTTTCAAATGTTTCTTCTTCTTCAGATGATAGTGTTTCGTTATTTTCATCTAAATAGTTCATAGTTAAGTTACTTGCTCCATCATCTTCTACTTCTTTTATTTCAATTTCGTCATCGTAACTATTAAGCACTTTTATGTCTAAAGCTAAGCTTTGAAGTTCTTTAATTAGAACTTTAAATGATTCTGGTATACCTGGTTCTGGTATGTTTTCACCCTTAACTATAGACTCATAAGTTTTAACTCTTCCTACAACATCATCAGATTTTACGGTCAGGATTTCTTGAAGTGTATGAGCAGCACCATATGCTTCAAGAGCCCAAACTTCCATTTCTCCAAATCTCTGGCCTCCAAATTGCGCTTTTCCACCTAATGGTTGTTGCGTAACTAATGAGTAAGGTCCCGTAGACCTTGCATGTATCTTATCATCTACAAGATGATGCAATTTTAGCATATACATATAACCAACGGTTACTGGATTATCAAATGTTTCACCACTTCTACCATCTCTAAGAAGTATTTTTCCTGTTATTGGTAAATTAGCTTTTTCTAATGCTTCCTCTATATTTTTCTCATTGGCACCATCAAATACTGGAGTAGCTACATGCCAACCTAAGGCTTTAGCAGCCATTCCTAGATGAACCTCTAATACCTGACCAAGATTCATACGAGATGGAACTCCTAATGGATTTAAAACGACTTGTAGAGGCGTACCATCTGGTAAGTAAGGCATATCTTCTTCCGGTAGTATCCTAGATATAACACCTTTGTTACCATGTCTACCACACATTTTATCTCCAACATTAATCTTTCTTTTAGTAACAATATATACTCTAACCAACTCATTAACTCCAGCTGGTAACTCATCGCCATTTTCTCTAGTAAATACTTTTACATCTAATACTATACCTTCTTCACCATGAGGAACCTTCAAAGAAGTATCTCTAACTTCTCTAGCTTTTTCTCCAAATATAGCTCTTAAAAGTCTTTCTTCTGCTGTAAGCTCAGTTTCTCCTTTAGGTGTAACTTTACCAACAAGGATATCTCCTGTTTTAACTTCAGCTCCTATTCTGATAATACCTCTTTCATCTAAATCTTTTAGAGCTTCTTCACCTACATTTGGTATATCTCTAGTTATTTCTTCTGGACCAAGCTTAGTATCTCTTGCGTCTGATTCATATTCTTCAATATGAAGTGATGTTAATACATCATTCTTTACTAAATTCTCATTTAATAGTATAGCATCCTCGTAATTATAACCTTCCCAAGTCATAAAACCAATTAACAAGTTTTTACCTAATGCTATTTCTCCTTGCTCTGTCGATGGACCATCAGCCATTACTTGCCCTTTATGAACTCTTTCGTTCTTTTTCACTATAGGCCTTTGATTGATACATGTTCCTTGGTTTGATCTCTTAAATTTCAGAGTTTTATATTTTTCTAGCTTTCCATCTTCGTCTCTTTTTACAATTATCTCCTCTGAAGATACCTTGTGCACTATACCATCTGATCTGGAAATAACTACAACTCCAGAGTCTTTAGCTGCTTTATATTCCATACCGGTTCCAATTATAGGTGCTTCTGTTTTTAATAAAGGTACAGCCTGTCTTTGCATGTTTGCACCCATTAATGCTCTATTGGCATCGTCATTTTCTAAGAATGGTATCATAGCTGTAGCAACAGATACTAACTGTTTTGGAGATACATCCATATAATCAACTTCTTTTCTTGGAACAAACTCAGTAACTCCATTTTGTGCTCTAGCTACAACTTTTTTATTTATAAATCTGCCTTCCTCATCTAATGGTTCATTAGCCTGCGCTACTACAAAGTAATCTTCAACATCTGCTGTTAAATATTCAATCTCTTCTGTTACTATTTCCTTTTCTTTATCAGCTATTCTAAATGGAGCTTCAATAAAACCATACTCATTTATCCTTGCATAAGTAGCTAATGAATTAATCAAACCTATATTTGGTCCCTCTGGTGTTTCTATCGGGCACATCCTTCCGTAATGTGAATGATGCACATCTCTAACTTCAAACCCTGCTCTATCTCTACTTAATCCTCCTGGACCTAATGCAGACATTCTTCTCTTATGTGTTAACTCTGCTAACGGATTGGTTTGATCCATAAATTGAGATAACTGGCTACTCCCAAAAAATTCTTTTATGGCAGCTGCTACAGGTCTAATATTTATTAAAGCTTGAGGTGTTGCTATATCTATATCTTGAATAGTCATTCTTTCTCTAACTACTCTTTCCATTCTTGATAAACCAATTCTAAATTGGTTTTGTAGAAGTTCTCCTACTGAACGAACTCTTCTATTTCCTAAATGATCAATATCATCAACTTTTCCAATATTAAAAAATAAGTTAAACTCACAGCTTATAGAAGCTATAATATCGGATATCGTAATATGTTTTGGTGACAATTCTTTTATTCTCGTTTTAATTTGAGTCTTTATTTCTTCGTAATTATCTCCACACTCATCCAATATTTCTTTCATTACTGGATAATATACTCTTTCCTTAAGTCCTAATTCTTTTAAAGAAATTGGCAAATTGAATACTTTCGTATCAACAAAATGATTTCCAACAATTCTAACCAACTTACTTTCTTCATTAATTACATCTACCGAATTTATACCTGCTGCTTCTATTTGATAAGCGATTTCTTTTGTTATCTCTTCGTCCTTTTGAACTATTATCTCTCCAGTATTGGAATCTACAATATTATCTGCTGATTTTTGACCTATTATTCTATTATGTAAAGCAAGCTTTTTGTTGAATTTATATCTTCCTACCTTTGCTAAATCATATCTTTTAGGGTCAAAAAATAAAGTATTTATTAAAGACTTTGCACTATCTACAGTAGGAGGCTCTCCTGGTCTAAGTCTCTTGTATATTTCTAGGAGTCCTTCATCTTCATTTCTTGTATTATCTTTTTCTAATGTATTAAGTATATACTCATTTTCTCCAAGTAATTGTAAAATCTCAGTATTGGTACCATAACCTAATGCTCTTAATAAGACTGTTCCAGGCAGTTTTCTTGTTCTATCTACTCTTACATATACAATATCATTTGAATCACTTTCATACTCAAGCCATGCCCCTCTATTAGGTATTACTGTAGAAGATATGAGTTTTTTGCCTGACTTATCAATACCTTGAACATAATAAACACCAGGTGATCTAACAAGTTGGCTAACTATAACTCTTTCTGCTCCATTTATTATAAATGTTCCTTTTGGTGTCATTAATGGGAATTCTCCCATAAAAACTTCTTGTTCTTTAACTTCTCCTGTTTCCTTGTTAATCAACCTCACCTTAACTTTTAAAGGTGCTGCATAGTTCGCATCTCTTTCTTTACATTCGCTAAGATCATATTTTGGATCTCCAGAAATAAAATAATCAACAAACTCTAATATTAAATTCCCTGTATAATCTTCTATTGGAGATATGTCCTCAAATACTTCTTTAAGTCCCTCTTTAAGAAACCAATCATATGAATCTTTTTGTACCTCGATTAAATCAGGTATTTCCAATACTTCTTCAATATTGGAATATGTCATTCTAACTCTTTTACCAAGTGAAACTGGACGCACCATCAATATTCACCTCTCATTTAGCTAAATCCTAAAATTTATTCTACTAATTACACTTACATTAACAAACAAATATATTACATTATGCCCATTTCAGGAATTATTATTCAAAATCTATGCCAATTATTCACTATTTGGCATTTTATAATAGTATCATACCACAATACAGTTGTCAAGCTAATGTTTACAAAAAAATTTTTTAAATGTGTATGAAAAAATTATGAAAAATTATCTAATCGTTTTTCTATAAAACATTCAAAAAGGTGTCTCAAAATGACGAATTTCTGTGATTTGAAATACTTTGAGACTAATCACGTACAATAAGCACGTTCTTGTCCTTATGAATTTCAATACCTTGAATTTCATTCATTATGAAACACCCCTGAATAAGCTATCTCAAAATACATCCTTGAAATAACTGACTACATTCTAACTATAGTAATTATTTAACTTCTACTGTAGCTCCAACTTCTTCTAATTTAGCTTTCATTTCTTCAGCAGCTTCTTTAGCAATTGCTTCTTTGATTGTTCCAGGAGCTCCATCAACTAAAGCTTTAGCTTCTTTTAATCCTAAACCAGTTAATTCTCTAACTACTTTAATAACTTTAATTTTTGAATTTCCAGTATTTGATAAAATAACGTCGAATTCAGTTTTTTCTTCTGCAGCTGGTGCTGCTCCCCCAGCCATAGGCATAGCTGCCATAGCAACAGGTGCTTGAGCGCTTACTCCAAATTCTTCTTCTAAAGCTTTAACTAACTCTGATAATTCTAAAACAGTAAGATTTTTTACCTCTTCAATTAAATTCATAACTTTTTCACTAGCCATTTGTAAATCCCTCCACATTTTCTATTATTATAATTTTAAACTACGCTTCTTTTTGCTCTTTAACTTGATCTAATGCATATACAAGATTTCTTATTGTTCCTTGTAGTACATTAGCAAATCCAGATATAGGAGCATTTAATCCTCCAAGTACTTGAGCTATTAATACCTCTCTTGGTGGTAATGCTGCTAATTCTTTAACTTTATTTAAGTCTATAATCTCTCCGTCTACAACTCCTGCTTTTATCTCTAAGTTTTCATGTTTCTTTGCAAACTCATCAGTTATTTTAGCTGGAGCAACTGGATCACTATCACTAAAAGCTATAGCATTAGGTCCAGTTAAATATTGATTAAATTCTTCTAAACCTGAGTTTTTAAAAGCAAATCTCATCATAGAATTTTTATATACTCTATATTCAACGTCAGCTTCAGTGAATTTCTTTCTTAATTCAGTTACTTCTTCAACATTTAAACCTCTGTAGTCTACAAGTACGATAGCTTGAGCTTTTTCTATCTTGTTTTGGATTTCCATTACTACTTGTTTCTTTTGCTCTCTAATTGCCTCGCTCATTTAGGTTCCACCTCCTCGCTACAGGGAATTAACCCTCTAGTATTTAGATATTAGGTTAATGCATTTAACTACATAAAACTTTTTAAGTTTGACTGTTTCTGAAATCAAATATACCATATCCATACCAGTAAATTCCTTTTACAACGTCTTTAGAACTAAATCTCCTTAAATTGATTTTAATGTTGATTTTGCTCTAATCTATAAAAGGATCCTTTGCTCATAGACAAAAGACCCTTTGTGAATTCATATATCATTTATTCACAACCTCGGTAGGGAATTTAAACCCTCAGGTACCTACTGTCTACGGTTAGTATTATTCTATTTTCAACCACTATATATATTAACATCATTCAATGTTTATTGTCAAGCTTAAGTTTTATTATTCCATTATTTTATCTGCATTTATCTTTATTCCAGGACCCATTGTACTTGAAACAACAACACTCTTTAAATATTTTCCTTTAGCTGCAGAAGGCTTAGCCTTGATAACAGCTTCCATAAGTGTATTAAAGTTTTCAATAAGTTTTTCAGTTCCGAAAGATTTTTTTCCTACTGAAACATGTATTATGTTAGTTTTATCAACTCTATATTCAACTTTACCTGCTTTAATCTCATTAACTGCTTTAGCTACATCAAATGTAACTGTTCCAGATTTTGGATTTGGCATTAAACCTTTTGGTCCTAATATTCTTCCTAGTCTACCAACCATACCCATCATGTCTGGTGTAGCAATTATTACATCAAAATCAAACCAATTTTCCTTTTGAATTTTAGCAATATATTCTTCTGCTCCAACATAATCTGCTCCAGCTTCCTGAGCTTCTTTTTGCTTATCTGCTTTTGCAATAACTAATACCTTTTTAGTTTTACCAGTACCATGTGGTAAAACAACTGTTCCTCTTACTTGTTGATCGGCATGTCTTGAATCTACACCAAGTCTTGCTGATACTTCAATAGTTTCATCAAATTTTGCTTTACTTGTTTTTTGAACTAATTCAATTGCTTCTTTAACATCATATAATTCTTGCTTATCATATAATTTTAAACTATCTTTATAATTCTTACCTCTTTTTGGCATTTTTCTACCTCCTTTGTGGTATTATCGGCTTAGCCTCCCACTTATTTAAAACTAGTCTTCTACTACGACTCCCATACTTCTTGCAGTTCCTGCTACCATGCTCATAGCAGCTTCTATATCATTTGCATTTAAATCAGGCATTTTAATTTCTGCAATTTCTTTTACTTTATCTTTTGAAATTGTAGCAACTTTTTTCTTGTTTGGTTCACCTGAACCTGATTCTATACCAATAGCTTTTTTAATTAAAACTGCTACTGGAGGAGTTTTTGTTATAAATGTAAAGGATCTATCTTGATATACTGTTAACACAACTGGAATAATCATACCTGGTTGGTCAGCAGTTTTAGCATTAAATTCTTTACAAAAACCCATAATATTAACACCATGTGGTCCTAAAGCAGTACCTACTGGTGGTGCTGGTGTTGCTTTGCCAGCTGGAATTTGTAATTTAACAACAGCTGTTACTTTCTTTGCCATACTTTACACCTCCTTAAAAATGCTACAACAGAAAGCTTTTATAGACTTTCTACTTGTTCAAAATCTAGTTCAACAAGCGTTTCTCTTCCAAACATGGATATAAACACTTTTAACTTTCGTCTTTCATTGTTGATATTTTTTACAGTACCCATAAAATTCTCAAAAGGTCCAGATACCACTTTCACAGTATCTCCTGAATTAATGTCTATAGAAGGCAAAATCTCTTGTACTCCCATTTTTTTCACTTCATCACCTGTTAAAGGGACTGGCTTTGAACCAGGACCTACAAAACCTGTAACTCCTCGTGTATTTCTCACAAGGTACCATGATTCATCAGTCATAATCATTTTGACCATAACATACCCTGGGAATTTTTTTCTCTCTTTAACTTTTTTCTTACCGTTTTTTATTTCTACATGCTCTTCTGTAGGTACTTTTACTTCAAATATTACATCTTGCATTCCTCTATTTTCAACTAGTTTTTCGATATTTGCCTTAACCTTATTTTCATGGCCAGAATAAGTATGAGCTACATACCATTTAGCCTTCTGTGACATATCAGTCATATTACTCAGGGGCATATTAAAAAGCCCTTACCTCCCTTTTTAGGTTATTTACTTAATAATGAATTTGATCATTTCTTCAAAACCTTTATCGAATATGAAGAAAATAGCACTCATTATGGCACATGCAATTAAAACCACTGCAGTGTGATTCAATAATTCTTTTTTAGTAGGCCAACTGATTTTCTTTAACTCAGCTTTGATGCCCTTGAAAAAGTTCCTTGTTTTACCACTTTTTGCTTGAGCTACCATACTACTCACATCCTCACTCTTTTATAATAGAACTACTTAGTTTCCTTATGAACTGTATGGGTCTTGCAGAATTTGCAATATTTTTTAAATTCTACTCTATCTGGATGCTGTCTTTTATTTTTTGTAGTATTATAATTCCTTTGCTTACATACAGTACATGCCAAAATTATTTTATCTCTCATTAAAAACACCTCCTAGACGAAAAACATAGGTGAGTACATGTATATCTCTATTTTTAGACATAGATATCCATAAATAACTACACTACTTTATATAAATTATCACAAATCAAAAATTATGTCAAGAATAAATATTGTTGACTACAAATTCAGATTATCTCGTATAAAAGTAAATACTCTAAATCATATTATTAAACATTTAAAATACTTAGGTATTTTTTTGCAAAACACATTAACAATACTATTATAGCCATGATTTATCTTTTAAATACTTTTGTAACTTATTATGTTATTTTATTTTATAATTTATTAACTATTATGTTTTATCAATTTTTTACTAAATTAGTTTACTTGAAATTTTTACTAGTTATTAAAAGACTAGACCAAAGTCTAGCCTTTAGAATTCAAATTATTCTATAATCTCACTAACAACTCCAGCACCAACTGTTCTTCCACCTTCACGGATAGCGAACTTTAATCCTTTTTCCATTGCTACTGGTGTGATTAATTCAACTTTTAATGTTGCATTGTCTCCAGGCATACACATTTCTACGCCTTCAGCTAAATCTATTGCTCCTGTTACGTCTGTTGTTCTGAAATATAATTGTGGTCTGTATCCATTAAAGAATGGTGTATGTCTTCCACCTTCTTCTTTTGTTAATACATATATCTCTGCCATGAATTTTGTATGTGGTGTGATTGATCCTGGTTTTGCTAATACTTGGCCTCTTTCGATTTCTGTTCTT
>NZ_LOHE01000071.1 GCF_001559865.1 Abyssisolibacter fermentans | reverse complement strand
AAGTCCAATATTAGATTTATTAGATAACAGTATAATAGAGTATGAATTATCATACAGAAATACTAATCAGCTTGTATTTAAAATGTTTGATAGAGCTGTAAAAAATAACCCCGATGCAAAGCCAATATTCCATAGTGACAGAGGTTTCTCGTACACTAATAGTGTCTTTAAAAGCAAAATTGATTTTGCAGAAATGACACAAAGCATGTCAAGAATTGGTAAATGCATAGATAATGGTCCAATGGAAGGTTTTTTTGGAATACTAAAATCTGAAATGTTCTATGGCAAGCAATTTGAATCTATGGATAAACTAATTCAAGATATTCATAAGTATATAAAATTCTATAACGAGGAAAGATTTCAAAAGCGATTAGGGTGTTTATCTCCAATTGAATATCGGACTCAAGCACAGTGTACATAAATAAAAACGGTGCTTCATACAGAAACACCGAAAAATATTAATATTCATTTTTATTAAATTAATTGTCTACTTGACATAGGTCAGTTCAATTTTGGCTAGCTTTTTTAGTAGAGAACACAAATATTTACTCGAAAGGGACGGTTTATTTTGAACAAAATGTTTTGCATATATTTGTAGTTAATAAAAATAGTTATATTAAATTAACTATCAATTTCAAAAAAATACCTATATAATAAATATAACAAGGCGCAAAATGTTCTCCACCTTTATAGGTGAAGAGTACCGATTAGATTTAATATTTATGTGTACAATAATTTATGGAGGTGTATGATGGATTATAAAAAAATAGCAAATGAAGTACTTTTGATGTATAAGTTACATAATGCAGAAATTGAATTTATAAGACATAATGAGAATATAACATTTAAAATTTCTGATAGGTTGAATAATAAAAATTATTTATTACGTATACATAAGCCTGCAACAGAAGGTTTGTTCGGGAAGCAGCACACTCGCGTAGGGTTAGAGTCAGAAATTAAGATACTGCAAGAATTAAGTTTAAACAATGAATTTAAAGTTCAAAAACCAATAGCTAATTCTTTAAGTAAATATGTCACTGAATTTTATAACAGTGACTTAGGAGATTCATGTTGCGCTACATTGTTAGAATGGATAGATGGAACGATTCTTAGCAATAGAAATTATAATAATGACAAAATAGCATTATCATTGGGTAAAAAGGTAGGTCTATTACATAAATTTTTTAGTGAATTTAAACCAAACGAAAAATTCGAGAGACCATGTTATGGGTTGGATAGGATAGATTATGCAGTTAGCCAGCTTAAATATGGAGTAGAAGTTAAGATATTCACAGAGTATCAATATGATCTTATAAAAGAAGTGTTAACTTTGGTAAAGAGCCAGCTTAGGGAATTAAAAAGACAAGAGGGTTCATGGGGACTTATACATGCAGATTTACTGCCTGGCAACATAATTATTAATGATGAAGAACTTAATTTTATTGATTTTTGCTTATCAGGATTTGGATTTTACTTGTTTGATGTAGGTAGCATTGCTACTGAATTTGAAAGAAAGTATAGAGATGTATTTTTAGAAGGATATTCCTCAAAATTTGATTTTTCGCATAAAAGTTTAAGATACATTGAAGGACTAGTATTTATGGATATTTTTATAAGTTATGTGTTTTTTATAAGAGACAATAACAAAAATAAATGGATTAAAGACCATGCTAAAAATGTATGTGATACATTGTGCAAAGACTTTTTAAAGGGTAAAGAAGTGTTTTATGATTTGTAAGTTTAGTTTAGTGATATATAAATAATCTATAAAAAGTAAGATTATTTATATAAAATTTAAAATAAATATAAACACCTACTTGGAAAATGTCACCAACCTATATAAAGGCTTGTAAATAATTTTGTGTATGCTTTCTGTAATAGCAAATATTGAAATTCTTTTTTTAGATAAAAAATGTGTTATAATTAAACAAATTTTAACTGTCAAATAGATTACTGCATTAGCAGTTGAAAAAATATGTGTAAAGGAACAAGTGAACTATGAATATTGTAACGTTTACATTACTTATCATGACATGTAGTTTTATAGCTTGTATTTTCTGCTTTACTATTAACTTGTTATCAGGTTCTAATAAAGTTTTATCTGCATGTTCAATGTTATTTCTTTTACAATATCCGAATATAAGAGGAATATATAGCATTTTTTTATTGAAAATGCTACTTAATGTCTGTATAGCATCTTTTTTTAGTTTTTTAACATCTTCAAATCATTTTGTAATTTCATTAGATATAGTTTTTTTCTTTTGTATTTTAATCCCTATATATTTCCATAATTTAAAACTATGTAAAAATTTCCTGTAAAGTAAACAATGTAATCAATGATTTGTTATAACCAGAAAACGCTCGTTAAAAACAGAGTGGATGTTGTTGTGCTTATAATGAGTTTGATTTTAAATTGCTTATTTATGGGAGGAATTTCTATGTTCAAAAAACTGTTAAAATTTAAAAATATAGTCCAAAATATTCATAATATAATTGAATATGATATAGAGCCTTATAGAAAGATTTTAGAGAAAATTAGAGCTATTAAACTTGAATCAGTAAGTGATATTAGGCTTAAAGAAATGTCTCAGGAGCTTATGAACCGAGCTTGAAATGAAGTTTCACTAGATATAATTCTTGTAAAAGCCTTTGCAATTGTTTGTGAAGCATCTCGTCGTGTCTTGAATATGAAACCTTATGATGTTCAGATAATTGCAGCGATTGCTTTACACCAAGGTAAAATAGTTGAAATGAAAACAGGAGAAGGTAAGACTCTAGCGGGTGTAATGCCAGCATACCTTAATGCATTGACTGGTAAAGGAGTTCATATACTTACCTTTAACGATTATCTAGCCAGAAGAGATGCTCAATGGATGGGTCCTGTATATGAGTTTTTAGGACTTTCTGTAGGATATGTAAATGAAGGCATGAGTATAACTGAAAGACAAAAGGCATATTCTTGTGATATAACATATGTTACTGCAAAGGAAGTAGGTTTTGACTACCTGCGTGATTTTTTGTGTTATGAGAAAGACAGGCTTGTTCTTCGTAAGTTCAATTATGCAATAGTAGATGAGGCCGACTCTGTCTTTATTGATGAAGCGAGGATACCTCTTGTTATTGCTGGAGATGTAGCTGAAGAAGAGGAAGAACTTTTTCGTTTATCTAAGATAGTTAAGGAACTTAAACTAGGTGAGGATTATGAGCTTGATGAATACGAAAAAAATATTGCTCTCACTGATGCTGGGTTGATACGTGTCGAAAAAATCCTTGGATGTGATAATCTATATGTCCCAGAAAACTTGGGATTGCTTACTAGAATTAATAGTGCGTTACATGCGGAGGTACTGATAGAAAGAGATAAAGACTATATTGTAAGAAATGGAAGGATTGAAATTATTGATGAATTTACTGGTCGTATTGCAGATAAACGTCATTGGCCAGATAATCTTCAGTCGGCAGTAGAAACCAAAGAGGGATTAAAATCGCAGTCTAAGGGTAAAATTATGGGTTCTATTCCATTACAGTATTTTTTAAGCTTATATCAGAAAATTTCAGGAATGACAAGAACAGCTTGTATTGCTGCAGAAGAATTTAGAGAATTTTACTGCTTAGATGTAGTTGTAGTACCGACAAACAATCCTTGTATACGTAAAGATTATCCTGATGTGATATTTGCAAATAAGGAAGCAAAGCATAAGGTTCTTATTTCGGAGATTGAAAGAATACATGAAACTGGTCAACCTATCCTTATTGGGACTAACAGTGTACAAGAGTCAGAAATGCTTGCAGATGAATTAAATATAATCGGCATTAAGTGTAAGGTACTCAATGCAAAGAACGATGAAATGGAAGCAAAAATAATAGCTAGGGCAGGAGAAGTTGGAGCTGTGACAGTCTCCACTAACATGGCTGGACGTGGAGTTGATATAAAGCTAGGTGGTGAAAGAGAGCAGGAGCGAGATAAAGTGGTTGCTTTAGGAGGACTCTATGTTATTGGAACAAATAAATTCGAAAGCAAAAGAATAGATAACCAATTGAAGGGTAGGGCTGGTCGTCAAGGTGATCCTGGAGAAAGTAGATTTTTTATTAGTATAGAGGATGAAATATTCAAAAAATATAGTTTTAAAAAAATGCTTCCTAAGCTTAACATGCCACAAAAACAAGATGAACGGATTGACGATCCAATATTTAGACGGGAAATGGAAAGTGCACAGAGAGTTTTGGAGGGATATAATTCAGATATTAGGAGACAGCTATGGAAATATTCTTTCATAATGGAACAGCAGCGTAGAATTATCCACAGTAGACGTCAGAATATATTGATGGATAAAGAACCTTTACAGCTTTTATCAACCAAAGCTGAAGAACGGTATTTTTTCCTGCAGAATCAACTGGATGATAAGGTTTTAAGAGATATAGAAAAACAGCTAACCTTATACTATATAAATAGAAGCTGGGCTGAGTATCTAGATTATATGTCTTATGTACGTGAAAGCATACATTTGGTTGCTATTGGAAAGAAAAATCCATTGGATGAATTTCACAAGATTGCTATAGAAGTGTTTGACAATATGATGGATAGAATAGAATGTGAAATAATAAATAAATTCAATACCATTGAAATTAAAGAAAATAGCATAGATGTGGATAAGGAAGGGCTCAAAGGACCTTCATCAACTTGGACCTATCTTATAAACGATAATCCAAATCAGTTTAGTAGTATGAATTTACTAATTAAAGGCACTTCAAGTGCTATAAAGGGAACTCTTTTTTCATTAAAATCTATTTACAATCGCATCTTGAAAAAAAGTATGTGATACTGTACAAAGATCTTCTGAAAGGTAAAGAAGTGTTTTATGATTTGTAAGTTCAGTTTCTAGTATTTTTTAATCTAAAAAAAGTAAGATTATAATTAAATTCAAAATAAATATAGTTAATTAAGGGTGTAACAAAAAGATGGGAGTTCAAAGTATTGAAAATTCATCATTTTGTTACACCTTTTCATTTTTATAAAAAAATTTTTATATTTTTGGTTGTATATTCTTCGAGTTATCGACCTATAGGTATGAAAGCCTTAATAAAAATCAATAGTATACTAATTGTTTAACGCTGCACGTTAGAATTTATTAAAGGAGGGAAATATGGAAACAAAATACTCAACCAGATTAATCATAGAAAATTAAATACTCTATTGTATCTTTCTGTTTATAAGATGTCCATTAAATTCTCGACATACCAACTCGGTATGCCTTCGCATTCACTGGAATCTTTAATTCAGAAACTTACAGCATATTATTCAAAGTTATATGAATAATCAGGGTTAAAGACATCAAAAAAAGATATACAAATATTACAGTTATAAGGGAGTGGTGTAATTGAAGCTAATAGCAATAAAAAATGCTGTAATATACAAACTTACTACAAGTTTTCCAGAGCATAATATTTATGGAGAAGATCCAGGAACTGATATAAATAAACCAGCTTTATTGGTACAATTAAATCCAATTTATATGAATGTGGAAAGCAGGTATCAACGAAGAAAGAATATAAACATAAGTATCAAATTTCACTCTGTAAATGGAACAAATGATGAAAACATAGATATGATAGACAAACTGTATGAAACATTTGATTCTGTTTTAGCTGTGGAAGACAGAGTATTTAATATTCGTACTGCAAGAACCATTGTAAAAGATAATATTCTAAGATATTCTTTTAATTTAGATTTAATAGATAATCTAAAACCATCTGAAGAATATGAACTAATGAAGGAATTAGAAATAAAAGAATTACAGTTGAAGGAGGAAATATAATGGGTTTACCAGATATACAGATTAATTTTAAGACAAAAGGAACATCATTAATTGAGCGAAGTGCAAAAGGGATAGTAGCATTGATTTTAAAGGATGATACTAATCAAGATTTTGAAACAAGAGAATATAAATCTATAGATCAAATTATAGAAAGTGATTGGACACCTGAAAATATAGATTATATAGAAAATACATTTATGGGTATTCCAAACAAAGTTATAGTAGAAAGAATTGCGGTAGCTGATACAGATTATTCTAATGGACTATTGAGACTTAAAAATAAGAAATGGAACTATCTTGCAATACCTGAAATTAAAGATGCTGAGGTTCAGGAAATTGTAACATGGATTAAGAATGAAAGGGAAGTTAACAAAAAAACTTTCAAAGCAGTACTTCCAAATGCAGAAGCTGACAATGAAGGCATAATTAACTTCTGTGCAAGCAATATATACGTAGGAGCTACAGATACAACATATACTGCAAGTCAATATACAGGAAGAATAGCAGGAATATTAGCAGGATTACCATTTACACGCAGTGCCACTTATTATGAGTTAAGTGAAGTAGATAAAATTGATGAGTCATCTGATCCAAATGCTGAAATAGATAGTGGAAAATTAATATTAATAAATGATGGAACTAAAATCAAAATAGGTAGAGGAGTTAACTCTCTTACAACTTTAGCAGGATCTAAAGGAGAAGAATTTAAGAAAATCAAAATAGTAGATGCAGTTGATTTAGTTAAAGATGATATTAGAGATACTTTTGATGGTTCATATGTTGGTAAAATAACAAACACTTATGATCATAAAATATTATTCTTATCAGCAGTGAATGCATACTTTGAAGCTTTAGAAAAACTTGAAGTTTTAGACGAAGCTTTTGATAATAAAGCAGTAATAGATGTACAAGCTCAAAAAACATATTTAATGGCTTGTGGAGTAGATGTAGATGCTTTGAAAGAGCAGGAAATAAAAGAATATAACACTGGCAGTAAAGTTTTTGCAAGTGCTAAAGTTAAATTCCTGGATGCTATGGAAGATTTAACTATGGAAATATTTATGTAGGAGGTAGTGATTATGAATAGACTAAGTGGAAATAGAGTAATAAACGGTACATGGGGAGAAATTTGGTTAGATGGCGACAAAGTTAGTGAATTAACAGGTCTTGAAGCTAAGATAGTCCTAAAAAAAGAAGACGTAAATATGTGTGGAGTATTAGCTAAAGATACAAAGATAACAGGCTGGGAAGGGAAAGGAACTATAAAGCTTCATAAAGTAAACTCAAGAATGGCAAAAATATTGGGCGATAACATCAAAAAAGGAAAAGATGTAAGATGTACTATACTTGCTAAGTTAGCTGATCCTGATACTATTGATGCACAAGCTGAAAGAGTTGTACTAAAAGGTGTAAGCTTTGATGACCTTACTGTCATGAATTTTGAGATGAAAGCATTAGGCAAGGTAGAATGTCCATTTACTTTTACTGATTATGATTTTATTGATTTAATTAAACCGGAATAGGAGGGGTATAAATGAATACTTTGGATTTATTATTACAGTTAGATGAAAGCAAACTAAAAAAGCCTAGTAAAGAAGTGGAAATGAAGAGATTATCAGAGCTGATAGGGGAAAAAGTTATTTTTAAGGTAGAAGCATTAACACCTATTAAGATGGAAGAAATACAAGAGATGTGTATGAATGATGATATGGAGAATATAAATATTACAGAATTACAGCTATTAACATCCATAGAAGGTGTTAAAGAACCAAATCTTAAATCAAAAGAACTTATGGATAAATTTGAAGTATACAGCCCTAAAGATTTAATCAGAAAGATACTACTTCCGGGAGAGATAATTACTCTTTATAACATAATAGGTGACTTAAGCGGCTTTGATGGAGGAGCAGTCGAAGAAGTAAAAAACTCTTAAGTACAGATGGGTTAACCCAGATGATGTATTACTACTGGAACACAAAAGGAATAAGACCGTCTGTACTGTATAACATGCCAAAAGGAGAACTTTTATTAATAATGGCATTTTATGAACAAGAGTTGAAGGATAGAGAAAAAATGATGAAAGCTGAGCTTTCAGAGTAATGATATAAAATGGGGACTTAACTAAAATGCTTAAAGCATTGGTTTTGTCCCTATTTCTGTTTATGGGTATCTGATGAAGGTGGTGATAATTAATGAACAGAAAATTTGAAGAAATATTGGCTGATGCTGAGAAGGTTGAGGCTATAAAAAATGATACAGCAATTGCAGATGAAGACAAGAGTTTAGTGGAAAAAGTAGGAGGAGTATATAATGATTTGTATACACATATTACTAGAAGAACCAAAATACCAAATTATTTTTTTGGAAAAGCAATAAATTTGAATTTAGTTAAGAACAAAAGTGCACAATCATTTGCAAAAAAATTAGGTAATGCAGCTGAGAAAAGTATGAAGTTTGTAGGAAATATACTTAATAAAGACTTTAATAAAGATGCTAATTGGCTTAATAAGTCAATAAACTATAAACTACAAGAACATTATGATGTTATTTCAAATAAAGGAAAAGGTAAGCTTGCCAGATTAAGAAAAGGTACAGATTCTTCAATATTCAAAATGATTAAAAAATCAAAGGACTTAATAAAAAATAAAGCTAATAGTTTAAAAGGATTTGCTGCAAAACCTTTTAAATGGTTTGGCAGCAAGATGTTTGCTAATAAAGGCTTAATAAATAAAATAGCTAAATCACCAATTGCTAAAAAGGCTGGTAATTTGCTTAAACCATTAAAGAACTTTGGTAAGAAAAGTTTAGCCAACTTTTCAAAAGCTTTTTCACCATTAGGGTTAGCAGCTAATCTTTATACATTAAAATATGATGATAGTATTTTTAAAAAAGCATTAGCTGGAATTGATATAGTTGGAGATTTTATACCTGGGGTTTCTCAAATTACATCAACACTAAATTTTGCTGGGTCATTAGCGTATGACATGATTAAGTCCACAGATATTGGTAAGGCAGTAATTAATAAAGCTAATAATGGTTTGAAGTTTGTGGGCGGCGAAGTAGTAAAAGGCTACAAGTTTCTAGAAAATAAATCTCAAGAAATAGTGAAGAGTACAACGACTAGTCTTAAAAAAGCAGGTAGTTTTTTAAGTAAAACATTCAATAAAACAGTAGATGGAATAAAAAGAATGGGTAAGTCCATAAGTCCAGTGATTGGCTATAGAAATAATAAAAAATTGAGTTTTCCTAATATAAAAAGAATTAACCCAAATTTAAATCATCCATCTAATTTTATTCAATCAGAAATAAAGAATGGCACAATTGACCTATATAATAACCTATATAATAATAGATCATTTAACATTAAACCTAATTATAAAAATCAAGGAACAAGCAATCACAATTCAAACAAAAACAACTTTACAATAAATATAAGCGGAAGCAGTCTATCAGTTGATGAAATTGCAAATCAACTTGCTTCAAGAATACAAACAACAATGGAAAATGTTTATGCATAGGAGGGTTAGGTAATGGACATATTTTTATCAATAAACAATAGAGAACAAGTGATAAAGCTGCCTGTCCTTCCAACTGAGTTTAAAATTAATTCAGCTATGAAAAACGAGACTTATGATACTATCTCTCAGGGAGAAATAAAATTAATAGGTATGGAAGCACTAGACAGCATAACTATACAATCTTTCTTTCCAAGTAAGGAATATGCCTTTTTGAGAGATAATGAATATAAAGGCTGGCAGTATGTAGATATTATTGAAAATTGGAAGCTTAGGAGAGTGCCTATAAGATTAACTATAACAGATTCTTCTATAAATATGGCTTGTGCCATAGAAAGCTTTGAATACGGTATGCAGGATGGTTCGGGGGACATATATTATACGCTGACATTAAGTGAATTCAAATTTATAAAGCTCAAACAGAAGGGGGTATAGCTTATGCACAAGTTTTACTGCATTACTAATGGCATACAAACTGATATTACTCCCTTAGTAAGAAGTATTAAATGGAGAAGCAATATAAATGAACTAGGAAATCAACTAGATTTTGAAATAGCATTTAATGACAGCAGATATTTTCCAAGCATTCCTGTAGAGCTTGGAAGTGTAGTTATAATAAAAAATGAAGAAGAGATATTCAGAGGAATAGTTATCTCAAAACAAAATAGTGGTAGAAATGTTGTAAGCTATACCTGTTTTGACTATGCAATTTACTTAAATAAGAGCAAGGAAGTATATCAATTTAACAAAACATCTGCAAAAAAGGCTATAGAAACGATATTAAATGACTTTAAAATTCCTATAGGGAAAATAGCACCTATAAGCACTGTAATTAACAAAATATACAACAATAAATTAGTAAGTGATATTATCAGAGATATAATAAGCACAGCAGAGAAAGAAAAAGGGATTAAATACAGGATGGAAATGAGACAGGGTAAGCTTTTTATAGAAAATCAAGAGGATTTAGTTATAAAAGCAACATTTAAATTAGCACAGAATATACAGGATTATGATGTAACAAGCTCTATATCTAATCCAAGCAGGAAGCAAACTATAGAGAATATGAAAAATAGCATAAAAGTAATAGATACTAATAACAAAGTAATAGAACAAAGAGACCAGAAGTTAATAGATAAGTATGGATTACTCCAAGATGTAATGCTTACAGAACATAAAGATACTGCAAAAGCAAAAAACCTTGCTGAAAAAATGTTAAAGGATTTAGGTAAAGTGATGGAAGAAAACTCTGTAGAAATGATAGGAAATGACAGCGTAAGAGCAGGAAGGCTAATAGAGATAAGAGAACCAATAACAGGTATGAGTGGTCAATATTTGATTAAAGATGTTAACCATACATTAACAAACGGCATACATCGTATGCAGGTAGGATTAGGGGTGAAATAATGGAAGGAATAAGCGAACTTGCAAAACTTTTTAAAGAAAGAGATAATAAACCGTATTTAGGTCCTCAGCTAGGTAAAGTTATTAATCCTCCTCCTGAAATAAAAGTATCTTTAGGCGAAAAAATAATACTTACAAAAGAGCATCTTGTATTGTCAGCACATATTTCAAAGGATTATGAAAGAGAATTTGAAATCGAGAGTGTAGATGCAGAGTGTAGTAAAGGAAAAATAAAATTTACAGATACATTAAAGATAGGAGATCAAGTGATGCTCATTCCTACCACAGATGAACAGAAATATTATGTAATAGATAAGGTGGTGAATATCTAATGCTGCCCAAAATAGCAGAGCTTGAGTTTAAGACAGCTGTAGAAGAAGATTTCAATGATTCAGGGAAATCTTTTTTATTTGACTTTGATAAAGGTGATTTTGTCATAAAAGACGGAAGACTTGTTGAAATAAGTGGAGTACAGGCACTAAAAGTATGGGTAGAGAAAATACTTAGAACAGAAAAATACAGATACAAGGTATATGAAAGAAACGATAAAAATGAGTATGGAGTAGTATTGGAGGATTTAATCATAGGTAATAATTTTCCGCAGGCGTTTATAGAAGCTGAGCTGAAAAGAGAGATAACAGAAGCACTTACCAAAAATCCAATGATACAGTCACTGTCAAATTTTAAAATAGTAAAAAGAAATCCAAGGCTGATAGTATCTTTTAAGGTAAATTTAGCTGATGGAAATAGTTTTACAAGCAATATGACTCTTTAAAGCTTAATTTAGGAGGTGAGTATGGATGAACAGTAGAGAAAAGATACAAGATAGAATGTTAAATAATATAAGTGATACATTTGATAAGAGCAGAGGCTCTTTTTTTTATGATGCACTAATGCCTGTTTCAATAGAACTCGAAGACGCATATAAAAAACAAGAAGAAATATTAAACAAAGGCTTTGCAGCTACAGCAGTAGGTAGTGATTTGGATAAAAAGGTATTAGAGCAGGGATTAACAAGAAAACAAGCGACAAAAGCGACAACAACAGTGACAATAACAGGTACAAAAGGAGCAGCAATTAATAAGGGAGATAAAGTAGCAAGTGATACAGTCAACTTTATAATACTTGACAGCTTAGTGATAGATGAAACAGGAAAGGCACAAGTATCAGTAGAGTGTGAAGAAAGCGGAAGCATAGGAAATGTTCCAAGAGAAGCAATAAAATATTTTCCTATTACAATATCAGGACTAAGCAGTGTAATAAATGAAAATGAAGTAACAAACGGATATGATGGAGAAACTGACGAAGAATTAAGGCAGAGATACTTTGACAAAGTACAAACACCAGCAACAAGTGGAAACAAACGACACTATAGAAATTGGGCAAAAGAGGTAATAGGAGTAGGAGATGTAAAAGTGTTCCCGCTTTGGAACGGCAATGGAACAGTAAAAGTAGTGATAATTGACAGCAACAAGACAGGAGCAGAGCAAGAATTAATAGATGAAGTAATTAAATATATAGAAGATAGCAGACCAATAGGAGCATCAGTTACAGTAGAGAGTGCAAAAGAGGTATTAATCAATATCAATGTAAAACTGTCTATAGACACAAATAATTACACTCAAGATGAAGTAATAAAAAATATAAAAACCAGTATCACAGAGTATTTAAAAGGACTTGCATTTACAGAAAATCAAGTTAGTTATGCAAAAATAGGAAGTCTAATATTAGCAAGTATTGGTGTATTGGATTATTCAAATTTAACAGTGAATAACAGCACATCAAACATAATAACAGCAGAGCAGGAAGTCGCAGTATTGGGGGCGGTAACAGTTGGCTAATAGATTAATGAGTTATCTGCCCAATTCCTACAAAACTTCTCATGTAATGGTAAGCATTGCTGATACAGAAAACAATGAATTACAGGATTTCAAAGCTAATCTAGAAGGTGTGCTAAATCAATTTTTCATAGAAACAGCAGATTTTACACTAGAAAGATGGGAAAAAGACCTCGGTATTCCAGTAAACAACAGCAAAGACTTAGAATACAGAAGAAGCGTAATAAAATCAAAGCTAAGAGGAAAAGGAACAATAACAATAAATCTTATCAAAAACGTTGCAGAAAGTTATTCAAATGGAGAAGTAGAAGTTACAGAGGATAATAAGAACTATAATTTCATAATAAAATTTGTTGGGATAAAAGGAATACCACCTAATATGGATGATTTAAAAAAAGCAATAGAAGAAATAAAACCCGCACATTTAGGCTTTGACTTTGAGTACACCTACAACACATGGGACATGGTATCAGACTTAACATGGGAAAGTGCCTTTGTTAATACATGGGAAGAATATAAAACTATATAGAGGTGATATAATGCAGGAAACAATTAATTACAAATTAAAAAAGCCTGATGTTACTGATAATGTTAACATTAATGATATTAATACAAATATGGATGTAATAGATGAAGAAATAAAAAGAAATGTTGATATCTTGGCAAGTAAAGTGGATAAGGTAGAGGGTAAAGGGCTTAGTGCGAATGATTTTACAGATGTAGAAAAAAATAAGCTTCAATATATAGAACCAGAAGCAAATAATTATGTGCATCCTGAGAAACATTTAGCAAGTATTATTATAGAAGATAGTGAGCATAGATTTGTTACAGATGAAGAAAAGGAAAATTGGAATGGAAAGGGAGATGCTTCTGAATTAAATAAGATACAACAGAGAATTGCAGAATCATATACACAAATAACTGAACTAGAGCAGATTATTTATAATATAAATACAAATGTGCAGAAACAAAAAGATGAGATTAATGCAATAACTGACACTGTAGCTAATAATTTAGGTTCTATTTGGCAATTACAATCTAATGCGTTACGAAATATGGAGAACATGAAATATTCCTATGGAGGATTATTTAATGATTCATTTATTGCAGAATCAGATGGTGGGATTGGTGTTAATAGTAATGCTAGTTCAATAGGCACTTTTACTCAATGGGTAAGTGATGAACATTCAGTTTATTCGGGGAGATATGATGTATCATTGGATGGGGAATATATAGTTTCGTTATCAGGTAGTAATAAAAATACTGTAAATATTATTAGGGTTTCTGATGGTGTTGTAGTAGCTACATTTTCTTTTGATATGTCATATTCTTTTGATCATGATTGTATAAAGTGGAGTGCGGGAGATACTATTATTGGTACTTGCTGGGATAGCAATAGTAATAGTAGTTTAATATTTGCATATAAATTTGATAGAAATAAATTAAATGTAACTAATATTAAAAATATTGATATAAATGATGTTAGATTTACCTGTATTGATATAAGTAGAAATTCCCAGACCAATGTAAATATAATTGCTGGAGACCATAATGGTAATTATGTTTATTATTATAAACTAGATTTATTAAATTCTTCCATAGTATATATATCTAAGTGTTATGTTTTTTCTAATCAATATGCTGTATTTATAAATTATGATGCTACAAAGGCTTATGTTTCTTCCAGGTTTAATGGTTTATCTGGCTGGACATATTGGATTATTTCACTTGATATTACTTCTAGTGATATAAAAATCCATAAATATTTAAAATTTGATGAAGCAAGCGATTTAGAATGGATGGGTATTTTAGCAACTAACAAGGCAGGTGATAAAGTAGTTACTCAATATCACTATCAAGATGATCGTTATTATATTGAATTAAGAGATTTTAATACTTTATCTGTTATTGATTCAAGTATTATACGAAGTTATAATGGTAGTCCTGAGTTTGGAAGATATGTTATTACTGATATTTCTAGCGGTTATGATTTATTATCATTTTCCACAAATGATAGATCAAGGTTATATGATATTTCTGATAATAATTTGACTGAAATAGTTTCTACTCCACAACAAGGTGATGCTTTATTTAGTGTATATAGCAATACGGTTATTTCTAATACTTCAAAAGCAACTTTTTACCTTTGCCCTAGACATAAGTTTGTAAATACTTTTAAAAACAAAATTTTAAACTTTACACCAACTCAATTATATGTCTTACGAGAAGAAATACCTATAACTTCATTGCTTAAATTAGAAATATCATTTGATGGAGGTGATAATTGGTTTGTAGTTAATACATTTGAAGAAAAAATCGATATACCAGAAAATAAAAGGGGAACAAATGTTGTAGCTAGAGTTACTGTTAATGGACAATCTTGGTCAGATACTCACATGAATTATCTAGTTATATTATTAGATTAGGGTATTTATAGCAAACTACTTGGTACACTTTTTTGATGACATATCAGTTAATATGATTATTACTTAATATTAATAGGTTAAAATTCAATAACTGAATCAAAACAAAAAAGAAGGTGATTAAAATAAAAATAATACAAGATTTCATAGACAAAAGATACAACAAAATGCTTCCAAAGTATATAACAATACATGAAACAGGAAGCTATAATATTGGAGCTGATGCTAAAAGACATAACAGGTATCTGCACAGCATAGATACTGATAATAAATGTTGGCATTTTACTGTTGATTGTACAAGCATATATCAGCATATGCCTATTGATTATAACTGCTGGCATGCAGGTGACGGGCTTCGTGGGAAAGGCAATAGAGAGAGTATATCTATTGAGATGTGTGTTAATGAGAATGGAGATTATGAAAAGACCCTTGAAAACACAATATGGCTTTGTAGAAAATTGATTGCTGAAAATCCATCTATAAAGGATGTTGTCCAGCATAATTACTGGAAAAGCTCAAAATACCCAAACGGCAAAGACTGTCCTCATATTCTCAGAAGTACTGACAGATGGGGAGAATTTAAAAGAGTTATCTATGAGGATAAGAAGCATTGGGCAGAGGTGCATTATGAAAGTTTATTAGATAAAGGAATAAAAATACACGAAAAGCGTTTTGATGATTATATGACAAGAGGTGAGGTTTTTGCCTTATTAGATAGGATACTTGAAAGTAAATCTTTAGGGAGTAGTAACTCAAAGTTTTTGTATTGAAGCTTTATAAGACATTTTTTACTTAGAGCTGCCTATATTTTTCTGATTTTATGAAGATGAAAAAATATAGGCAGTAATTATGTAATTCAAAAACGTGATGTGTTCTAAGGCAAAGCTTTACATGAGATAAATTTGTTAAACAATTTGTTTTGGCTCTTTACTATATTGTGAGGAAGCCATGCAGGAATCTTTCTCGTAACGGTAGTGTACGTGTATTTTCTGATTTGAAGTGAGAGGAAAAAACACGCGCACCAATGTTCCTTAGAAAGATACTCTCCATGTCTCCTAGTATATGAAAGTTTTATTTTACAACAAGGGTTAGAAAATTGTTAAAATAGCTAGGGTAAACCTTTGAGGGAAGTGTAACTCAATGTTTTTGTGTTGAAGCATTCAAGACATTTTTTTTACTCGGAGATGCTTATATTTTTCTGATTATATAAAGATGAAAAAATATAGGCATCAATGGCGTGATCAAAAAATGTCATGTAGCTTCTATTAGGTTTATTGGTAGTACTCTTTAGAGTAATGCTTTGTGAGTGTTAAAAAGAAAGAGTTAGGTAATTTTCACTCAATGGTGAGGGTAACTATCTGAGAATCTTTGCTGGGTTCCCATAAGGAGCAGTTTTTTTATTATATAAAAGCGTTGAAAAAACTGCTTCTTAAAGTCACCTTACAAAGAAACCTCAGATAGTTACCTAGTGACTATATTGGTTGTATTTGTAGCTGTTTTTCTAGGGTTATTTGCAGTAAAAATAGCGAAATAGCGATAAAATATTTATTGAAATTAATTGTAATGGCAATGCAACAGAAATTAATCCTAAAAACATATTAGTATTGATTAAGGTCTTAATTTTTATTTTAAGCATTAATCAACAGCTATAAAAATATAACCAATATGTAACTAGGAAATCTCTAAGGTTTCTTCGGTAGGTGACTTTCAAGAGCTTGTTTCTCAACGTTTTTAAGTAGAGAACCAAAATCTAAGATTTTGAGTGAATCACTTACTCATAGGAACGTAGTGAGTAGTGAGTTTCTTATTTATTTAGAAACAAGCTCTTGTCGGAACCGTAGAAGATTCTTAGAGAGTTCCAATACCAATGAGTTATGGAATACAACTATTTAGTTACATTGAAATTCCTACAACGCTTGACAATAAAGAAAATACCAAAAAGTAAATAGAAGCGGGTAAGAGATTTTTTGTAAACGACATTGAAGGGGATATTTTAGCATTATTAAAATCGGAAAAATATGCCCTTCTCCGAGTTAGAAAAATCTCTTATACTGCTGAACCAAAGAGTAACAAGCTACACGACCTACAAAGGATAGCAGTAGAAAATATATATAAGTAATAAACATCAACGTGAAAAGTTACTCTTATGCATATCCTAAATATTCAAAATATCCTAACTCAAAGGATAATACTCATCCAACAAAACTCTTATCATGGAATTAAACTCCAAACCCATTCCCATAATATGATATAATATAATAAATATGCAATTATCTTAAATTGGTTTATGTATTACTGTGTTGAAAAGAGGAATTTTATGTATAGAAAACCATTTTGTGAATTTAATCCTTTTACCTATAGATTATCAGTTACAAAAGGCATTTTATTAAGAAAAGCTAAGTATTTATTTGATGGGAATAAATATGTTAGTACATTTGAAACTAAAAAACTACCAGTAACCATATATAAACATAAATCATTGATTAGAAGACGTCTTGGTAATGTGGATATGAAGCTTCAAGAAAATAAAGCTGAAAATTTAGAATTAGCTGCGCCTAGAGTTAATGGTATAATAATTAAACCTAATGAAGTTTTTTCATTTTGGAGGTTAGTCGGTAACTGTACTAAAAGAAAAGGTTATAAAGAAGGATTAGTTATAAAATCAGGTAATGTAAACAGAGGAATAGGTGGTGGAATGTGTCAGTTTACCAATTTAATTCATTGGATGGTTTTGCACAGTCCTTTAACAATAGTAGAGCACCATCATCACAATAATATAGATATGTTTCCTGATTACGGCAGACAAGTTCCTTTTGGAACAGGCACTTCTATTATGTATAACTACTTAGATTATCAGTTTGTAAATAATACAAACCAGACTTTTCAGTTAATTACATATACTACTGATGAATACTTGTGTGGAGAGTTGAGAAGTGATAAACCAATAGAACACTCTTATCATATAGTTGAAGAAAATAATTATTTCGTCAAAGAGAAAAATGGATATTACAGAAATAATGAGATTTACAGAAAAGAGATTGATAAGAAAACGGGAAATACAATTAACAAGAACTTAGTATTACGAAATCATGCAAAGGTGCTATATGATGAGGAATATATAACAGCTGGTAAGATACGTGCTTATTAAAGTTTGATTGATTTTGGGGGAGGAGATTATAATATGATATATGAACTAAAAAAAGAGGAATTTTATAAATTAAATAACCTTTTGGATATTCCAATGTGTAATTTAGACATAAAAGCTGTGATTAAATTAAATAATCATGGTAGGATATTTGTTGACAACATAGAGAATCCAAGGTCAGCAGTGATTTGGTCAAAGGGAATAGAAGGATATTTCTTTATTGGGGACGAGAATAATACTGTATTTAATGATTCTTTAAATGATTTTTTTGATAAAGAAATAATACCTATGTCTAAAAAATTTGAATATAACTGGATAGAAATGAGTGGTACCTCTGATGAGTGGAATGATACAATAGAAAGAGTATTTAAAAGCAGACCAGAGTTTGGTAAGTCTTATCAATACATATATACATATGAAAATCTTGAGGAATTTGATTTAGAAGCACCACAAATAGAACTAGAAGCAAATATTGCAAAAATAGATAGAGATATATTAGATAGTGGATATGAAAATCTAAAATTTTTAAAAGATAATATTTTTGCTTGGTGGGATAATATAGAGGATTTTTTTGAAAAAGGTATAGGCTATTGTATAATATATAGAAATAAAATAGTAAGCAGTTGTATGACAAGCTTTGTAGCAGATGATTGGATGGAGTCTCATATAGAAACTGTAGAAGGATATAGAAGAAAAGGCTTTGCTAAAAGGGCAGTGTATGAATTTTTGATGTACTGTAAAGAACATAATATTAAAGCATATTGGGATTGCATGGCAACTAATATAGGTTCTTATTCAACGGCAGAAAGCCTTGGGTACAAAAGAAAATTTACATATAATCTATATGAATTCAAAATATAAGAGCTCACAGTTTTAGAACAGAAGCCGTACAAGACATTTTTTTTACTCGGAGATGCCTATATTTTTATGATTGTATAAAGATGAAAAAATATAGGCATCAATGTCGTGGTCAAAAAATGTCATGTAGCTTCTATTAGGTTTGTTGGTAGTACTCTTTAGGGTAATGCTTTGTGAGTGTTAAAAAGAAAGAGTAAGGTAATTTTTACTCAATGGTGAGGGTAACTATCTGAGAATCTTTGCTGGGTTCCCATAAGGAGCAGTTTTTTTTATTATATAAAAGCGTTGAAAAAACTGCTCCTTAAAGTCACCTTACAAAGAAACCTCAGATAGCTACCTAGTGGCTCTATTGGTTGTATTTGTAGCTATTTCTCTAGGGTCATTTGTAGAAACACTAGTGATAGCTATAAAATACTTATTGAAATTAATGTATTAGAAGTTGCAACTAAAATTTCTTCTAAAAGTAACTACAAATAAATTTTGAATTATGAAAAATGCTGGAATAGCCTAAGGTCTTAATGAGAAGATTTTTTTATTTAAAGCACTAATCAACAGCTATAAAAATATAACCAAAAAATAACTGGGAAATCTCTAAGGTTTCTTCGTAAGGTGACTTTCAAGAGCTTGTTTCTTCAATGCTTTTAAGTAGAGAACCAAAATCTAAGATTTTGAGTGAATCACTTACTCATAGGAACGTAGTGAGTAGTGAGTTTCTTATTTATTTAGAAACAAGCTCTTGTCGGAACCGTAGAAGATTCTTAGAGAGTTCCTACACCAATGAGTAGAGAAAATAAATAAGTATCTTTGTTGTAAATCCTGCAAAGCTTGACCCTAAAGAAAATACCAAAAAGTAAATAGAAGCGGGTAAGAGATTTTTTGTAAACGACATTGAAGGGAGTATTTTAACATTATAAAAACCGAAAAAATACACCCTTTTCCGAGTTAGAAAAATCTCTTGTATCGCTGAATCAAAAAGTTATGAGCCATATGACTTACAAAGGATGGCAGTAGAAAATAAATTTTTAGCCAATATCAATGTCATATAAGTTACTCCTTTATCTACAACCAATTCATTTAACCATTATAGATTAATCTCGATATAGAATATAGGCAGAAGCAAAAACCAACCTTGAAAATCGCCTATACATTTTCCTTCAACTCCACAACCTCAATATACTTAACAGGATAAAATTCAATAAACGCAACTTTTTCAACTCTTGCTGTAAAAGGCTTAAATAACGAATCTAATAGTTCTAAACTTTTCATTTGATTTTCAGGTGTAGTTTTAAAAGTCATTGTGCAATGAGGTATCCAATTCTCCGGATTATAATATTCATCAAACCACTTATTATATCCATTGTCACAAAGCTTATTATAAAACTTTTCATGATAGTCTAATAATTGTTTAGTTATTTTCGGACTAATAAAGCTTACTCCACTGTTTCCTGCAAACATTCCTAAGGTAGAAAGTGTTAACTCAAATTGAGGTATATTATTAAAATAATCTATAACTAACTGTTTAAGATGCTTTACATCCTGTAAATCATCATCAAAAACTCCAAAAGAAATATGAGGATGCTCACCATATTTGTACATAAATGAACTAAACCCATTATCGTGCAGTTCTTTCCATAGATTAATTAATTTATTTTCACTCTCCTTATCAAAATAAATTTCTAAACCATATCCCATATCATAAACCTCCTGAATTGATAATAATCTAATTATAACATATGAGTCTAAATGACTATTCCAATAAAATTAAATATAATTTCATTTCAAATTCTACTAAATTCTACTAAATTCTACTAAATTCTACAATGATTTATCCATATTGTTACACAATTTTAACCAAAAAAATATAAAATAACAAAATGTTACATAAAAATTGACACAATAATACAAAACATGCTATTTACATAAAATTTTGCAATATGATATAATTTATATATTATAATGATGTAATTTACCAAAATAGACTTGATTTTCTGTATAATCTGGGTTTAATGATTTTAATCATCAAAAAGGAGGAAAATGATGACACAGCTAGAGAAAATCGATAAAAACAATATTGAGGATATTTTATCTTTGACACCTATGCAGGAAGGAATGTTATTTCATTATCTAAAAGAAAAAAACACAGATGAGTATTTTGAACAATTGTGCTTAGTAATAAGTGGCTTGGTAGAATATGAAATATTCAAGAAAGCTTGGGAATATGTAACACAGTCCAATGAAATGTTAAGAACTATATACAAATGGGACAAACTAAAAAAACCCGTTCAATTGGTTTTGAAACAAGTAAATATTAATATAATAAACTATGATTTATCTACTGAGAGAGATAAAGATATTAAAATCAATGAGATAAAACAAAGGGACAGGAAAAAAAGTTTTAATCTAGCAGAAGTACCATTTCGGATAACATTGATAAAAATAGATAATGACAGATATCAAATGATAATAAGTAATCATCATATACTCTATGACGGATGGAGCACAGGAATAATTTTAAGAGAATTCTTTAATACATATGACAAAATAAAAAATCAAGAATATATAGCTAAAACTACAAAGAATAAATTCAAACACTTCATAAAACACATACAAAGTATAGATAGTAAAGTTCAAGAAAAATATTGGAAAAACTATCTTAGTGACTTAGATAATACAACTTACATTTCAACTATAACAAATAAACAAAACAAATTTGAACTAGGAAAAATTCAATATAAATTCCCACAAAATATCGAGCAAGACATTAATAAATTTATAAGAGAGAATAATATCACACTAGCAGCGTTATTATATACTGCTTGGGGTATTATCTTACAAAGGTATACAAATAATGATGATGTCATATTTGGCAGTACTGTATCAGGGAGAAATACACGAATTGATGACATTGAAAATATTGTAGGCTTATTTATAAATACACTCCCAATGAGGATAACAGCAAATGATTCAACTGCATTAGATGTGCTTAAGGAAACGAATAAATATATATATGAAAGAGAAGAATATGAGACTACCTCATTAGTTGACATTGAAAAATACAGCAATTTAGATGGAAAATTGTTTAATAGTATTGTAGTTGTTGAGAATTATCCTCTTGACAGCTTTTTAAAAGAAAATAGTTCTAGCTTAAAGATAGACTCATATTCAATGTTTGAAAGAACAAATTATGATTTAACATTAGGTATAGAAGTTTTTAACGGTATAAATATCAACATATTATATAACAAAGCTTCATTTTCTGAGTTTTGTATAAATAATATAGCTGAAAATTATAAGTGTGCAATAAATAGTATCATAAAAAATAAGCTGTCAAAGATTAATGATATAGATATAGTAAATGATAAAGATAAACAAAAACTATTATGTGAATTTAACAATCAATCATACCATGAATATGACAAAGAAAAGACTATATATGAAATGTTTGAACAACAAGCTGTGTTAAATACTGATAATACAGCATTAGTATTTGAAGATATCAAAATTAGCTATGGACAGTTAAATGCAAAATCAAATCAATTGGCAAGATTACTTAGAAATAAGGGAGTAAAGGAAAATACTATTGTTGGAATAATGACTGAGCGTTCTATAGAAATGATAATAGCTGTATTAGCAGTATTAAAAGCAGGCGGAGCATATTTACCTATAGATCCACAATATCCTAAAGATAGAATCAAATACATGATAGATGATACAAAGCTCGAGATAGTTTTAAAACAATCACTTATAACATTTGAAAATGATGATAAAATTCAGGTCATTAATGTAGATAACCAACAAGTATACAGTGGAAATGATACAAATTTAAATAAAATAAACAGATCAGACGATTTAGCTTATGTTATATATACATCAGGATCAACAGGTAAACCTAAAGGGGTAATGGTAGAGCACAAGAGCATAACAAGTGCTATTATGTGGCGAAAAGATGAGTACAAGCTAAATGAAGATGATGCTGTTTTGCAGTTATTTTCATATGTATTCGACGGGTTTTTAACTAGTTTCTTTACTCCTATAGTATCAGGAGCAAAGGTAATACTAGTAAATGAGAAAACTGCAAAAAATCCTACAGCTATAAAAGAAGAAATTATAGCAAACAAAGTAACACATTTTATAGCTGTTCCTACACTGTATTCGGCAATATTAGAAGTTTCTCAATCTCAAGATTTAAAATCACTGAGAACAATTACACTCGCAGGAGAGGCAGTTACTAGTAAGTTAGTCAAGATGAGTAAAAATTTAAATAAAGGCATTGAAATAATAAACGAATACGGACCAACAGAAGCAAGTGTTGTTGCTACTATGGCAAATGATGTAGAAGCTGACAGCATAACAATAGGAAAACCTGTTGCTAACAAAAAAATATATATATTAAATAAATACAACAAATTACAGCCAACTATTGTAGAGGGTGAGCTTTGCATTGGCGGAGATGGACTGGCAAGATGTTATTTAAATAGAGATGAGCTAACAGAGTGTAAATTCATAGAAAACCCTTATGTGAAGGGCGAGAGAATATATAAAACAGGCGACGCTGCAAAGTTTCTATCAGATGGCACTATCAAATTAACAGGTAGAATTGATGAGCAGGTTAAATTAAGAGGTTTTAGAATTGAACTGGGTGAGATAGAAAACAAATTGTTAGATATCCCAAATATAAGACAAGCTGTTGTAATGGTCAGAAAATTAGATAACAACAAACACTTATGTGCATATGTTGTAACTAACAGTGAGCTTGATATTCAGGATATTAAGGATAAATTATCACAAGAATTACCTAAATACATGATACCTTCAGGTTTTATTAAGCTAGATAAAATACCTGTTTTAAATAGTGGTAAAGTTAATAAAAAAGCATTAGCTGAATTAGAGGTTGAAATAGAGACAGGTTATGAATATGTAGCGCCAAGCAGTGAGCTTGAAATTAAGCTTGTCAATATATATAAAAGTGTACTCGAAGCTGATTCAAAAATAGGTATAAAAGATGATTTCTTTGAGATAGGGGGACATTCACTAAGTGCAACTAACTTAGTTTCAAAAATTCACAAAGAGTTAGATTTTCAAATACCGCTTAAAGAATTGTTCAACAATCCTACTGTACAAAAACTTGCTTTGTATATCGAAAGTACAGAGAAGAAAGAGTACCAATCAATTAAACCTGCATCAAAGAGATCATATTATCCACTATCTTCTGTTCAAAAAAGGATGTATGTTCTTAATCAATTAAATAAAGACAGCATTAATTATAATATGATGACTGTATTGTCGCTTGACGGAAAGCTTGATGTAGAAAGATTTAATAATGCATTTAAAATGATAGTATCAAGACATGAGAGTTTAAGGACAAGTTTTTCAGTTATAGATGGAGAGCCTGTTCAAATTATACATGATGAATTAGATTTTAATGTAGATTATATACTGGTTAATGATAATAACGTAGACGATATAATAAAAAGCTATATTAAGCCTTTTGACTTAAGTAAAGCACCACTTATGAAATTAGTTTTAGCGAAAGTGTCTGATGAAAAACATCTCTTAATTATAAACATGCATCACATAATATCAGATGGAGTATCAACAGAAATACTTGTATCAGAATTTTTAAAGATGTATGACGGACAAAAGCTTGAAGATATTAATATACAATACAAAGATTACGCTGTTTGGCAGCAAGAGTCATTGTTAAATGAAGAAAGCAAAAATCAAGAACAATATTGGTTAGATAAATTTAAAGGTGAGATACCTGTATTAGACTTGATGACTGACTATCCAAGACCAACAGTTCAAAGTTTTGAAGGGGACGATATGGACTTTGTGATAGATAGTGAGTTAACGAAGGCTTTGAAAAAATATTCAAAAGATAGTCAGATTACAATGTACATGATTTTGCTTGGTGCTTTTAATATACTATTGTCTAAATATACATGGCAGGATGATATCATAGTAGGTACACCTATTGCAGCAAGACATAATGAGCAGTTAAGCAATGTAATAGGTATGTTTGCAAATACAATAGTAATGAGAAATAACCCAGTAGGAAATATGACTATAGAAAAATTCTTTTTAAGTGTAAAGGAAAACTGTTTAAATGCTTATGCAAATCAAGACTATCAATTTGAGGATTTAGTTGAAAAGCTAGGCATAAATAGAGATACGAGCAGAAATCCAATATTTGATGTCATGTTTTCTATGCCTAATATTGATATTACAGAGGTAAAAATAAGAGATATAAAAGTGAATCCATATGAGTTTGAGAATAAAACATCGAAGTTCGATATACTCTTAACAGTAGTAGAAGGCAATGAAAATGTTAAGTGTAATTTCGAGTATTGTTCAAAGCTATTTAAAAAGGAAACAATTAAAGATTTAAGTGTACATTATGTAAATATTCTAAGGGCGATTGTAAATGACACTAGTATTACTTTAGATGAAATAGATATGGTTTCAAGCGAGGAAAAGAAAGAGATATTAGAAGTTTTTAATGATACTACTTTAGATTATCCAAAGGATATAACAATTCAAGAATTGTTTGAACAGCAAGTAAGAAAGACACCGGATAAAGTCGCAGTCGTATATGAAGATAAGAGTTTAACATACAGACAGCTAAATGAAAAGGCAAATCAACTCGCAGGATATTTAAGAAAATTGGGTGTAAAAAAAGATCAATTAGTTGGCTTGATGGCTGAAAAATCACTAGAAATGATAGTAGCTTTGATTGCAATTCCAAAAGCAGGATGTGCTTTTGTAGGTATTGCACCTGAGTATCCAAATGATAGGATTGAGTATTTACTAGAGGATTGTAAAGTAGATATCTTATTAACACATTCTTATTTACTTGATCGAATAAATTTTGAAAACAAGACTGTAATATGCTTAGAAGATGAAAGCATATACAAAGGAGGTACACACAATTTAGAAAACACAAGTACTCCTACAGATCTGATGTATATAATTTATACCTCTGGTTCTACAGGAAAACCAAAAGGTATAATGATTGAGCAGAGGACAATAATAAATTTGCTTCATTGGGAATTTGCAAAAACAGATATAGAATTTAATAAAAAGGTACTGCAATTTGCCACAATAAGCTTTGATATATGCTATCAAGAGACATATTCTACATTATCAAGTGGTGGAGAGCTGTATGTTATCAGTAACGATAAGAAGAAAGATGTAAACAAACTTCTTGAGTATGTAGATGTAAATGATATTGGTGTAATTTTCTTACCTACATCATATCTAAAATTTATTACAAGTGAAAAAACATATATAAATAAATTATCAAGAAAATTAAATCATATTGTACCAGCAGGCGAGCAGTTAATAGTTACAGAAGACTTTAAAAAATATTTGAGAGAAAATAATGTAACGCTTCATAATCACTACGGACCATCAGAGGCTCATGTAGTTACAGCTTATACAATGAAGCCTGATAAAGATATTGAGGCAATACCTCCAATAGGAAGTCCGCTTAGTAATACAAGGATATATTTATTTGACACTAATTCTAAATTAGTTCCAGTAGGTGTAAGAGGCGAGGTTTGTATATGTGGTAATGGTGTAGCAAGAGGATATTTATATAGACCAGAGCTGACAGAAGAAAAATTCGTTAAGAGTCCTTTTAACCCTAATGAAAAGATGTATAAAACAGGAGATCTTGCAAGGTGGCTGCCTGATGGAAATTTAGAGTATATCGAAAGAATAGATAAACAGGTAAAGATAAGAGGTTATAGAATTGAGATAGGTGAAATTGAAAACATACTTAAAAAGCACAGCAGTATAAAAGATGCATTAGTTGTGGCAAAAGATAATGAAGATATGTATAAGTATTTGTGTGCTTATATAGTAGGTGAAAATGATGTTTCGGTAAAAGAGATTAGGGATTATTTATCATCTGAATTACCTGAATATATGATACCGTCATATTTTATAAAAATTGATAGTATTCCTTTAGATCAAAACGGAAAGGTAAATAAAAAAGCACTACCTGAACCTGATGGACATATAGAAACTCAGGTCAAATATGAAGCACCTAGAAATGATATCGAAAAAACAATTTTAGAAATAATGAAAGAAGTGCTTGCTATAAAACAAAAGATAGGAATTAACGACAAGTTCTTTGATTTAGGAGGACATTCATTAAAGGCTATCACGTTTGTTTCTAAAATTCATCAAAGTCTTAATATAGAGCTTCCGCTTCAAGAAGTCTTCAGAAGACAGAGTGTAAAAGAGATAGCAGGCTTTATAAATCAAACAACTAAAAGTATATATAGTTCAATTATACCAGTAGAAAATAGAGAGTATTACCCATTATCTTCAGCTCAGATGAGAATGTTTATTTTGAATAAATACAATCAAGCAAACACAAGCTACAATATGCCTTCAGTATTAGAGTTAAAGGGCAAATTAGATATAGATAAATTAGAGCATATATTTAAAGAAATAGTTAGAAGACATGAAAGCTTGAGAACCAGCTTTGAACTAGTAGATGGTCAACCAATTCAGAAAATACATGAAGACATAGATTTTAAAATTGAGCTTTATATGAATAAAGGTGACAAAATTAACAGCATAATAAATAAATTTATAAGACCTTTTGATTTAAGTACTGCACCATTATTTAGAGTTGGGATAATAGAGGCTAAAAAAGATAGATATTTACTGATGCTAGATATGCATCATATTGTATCTGATGGGGTTTCTACAGGCATTTTAGTATCAGATTTCATAAAACTCTATAATAACGAGAAGCTTCATGAGCTTAAAATACAGTACAAAGATTATGCTGTTTGGCAGAAGGAAATATTTAACGATGAAAGAATGATAAGACAAGAAAAATATTGGTTAGACAGATTTAGTGATGATGTACCTGTATTAGATATGGTTACAGATTATCCTAGACCAAAGCTTCAAAGTCTTGAAGGTGACTATATTACTTTTAAAGCAAATCAAAACCTTAAAAATAGGATAAACAAACTAGCAAAACAGGAAAATGCAACGATGTACATGACATTACTTACTGCTTATAACACTTTACTATACAAGTATACACATCAAGAGGACATAGTTGTAGGTTCTCCTATTGCGGGAAGACCTCATGCAGATTTAGAGAATATATTAGGAATGTTTGTAAATACGCTGGCAATGAGAAACAATCCTACAGGCACTAAAACATTTAGAAAATTTTTAGGAGAAGTAAAGCAGAATGCATTAAATGCTTTTGAAAATCAAGATTATCAATTTGAAGAATTGGTTGACAAGCTAAAGCTAGATAGGGATATGTCTAGGGGTACATTGTTTGACACAGTATTTTCACTTCAAAATATGGGCATAAACATAACAGATTTAGATGACATAAAGATAGAGCAGTATGAATTTGAAAACAAAACAGCTAAATTTGATTTTAATATAGATGCAGTTGAAAATGATGATGATATAAGCTTTAGACTACAGTACTGCACTAAATTGTTTAAAAAAGAAACTATGATAAGATTTGCTAATCACTTTATAAATATACTTTATGAGATTTGTGATAATCCTGAGATTAAATTAGATGAAATAAAGATGATTTCAAATAGTGAGAAGCAAGATGTTTTATCCATACTTGATAACTCAAATGTAACATACCCAAAAAACAAGACTATACATTCAGTATTTGAAGAGCAGGTAAAAAACAACCCAAATAAGACAGCTGTTATATGTGGAAAAGAGAAACTGACATACAGTGAGCTTAATAAAAAAGCTAATAAATTAGCAAAGATTTTAAGAAATAAAGGAGTAGCAAAAGATTCTATAGTTGGAATTATACTTAACAGGTCAACAGATATGATTACTGCTATGATAGCAGTACTAAAAGCTGGTGGAGCTTATCTGCCAATTGATACGCAGTATCCTGCTGATAGAGTTAATTTTATGCTAGAAGACAGTGATGCTAGAGCTTTGATTATTTCTGATGAAATAGAATTAGAAAATATAAATTACAGCAGAGATGTTATATATATAAATGAGCTTAAAAATTATGAAGTCGAAGAAACAAATTTAACTGATAATACATTACAAAATGATTTGGCATACATTATATATACATCTGGTACAACAGGTAAGCCAAAAGGTGTTATGGTAGAGCATAAAAATGTCATAAGACTGATGTTTAATGAAAAGAATCATTTTGACTTTGATGAAAATGATGTATGGACTATGTTCCATTCGTATTGCTTTGATTTTTCAGTATGGGAAATGTACGGAGCTTTATTATTTGGAGGTAAATTAGTAATTGTACCAAAAGAAACTGCTGTAAATCCAAAGGAATTTTTAGAGCTTTTACAATCAGAAAGGGTAACAGTTTTAAATCAAACTCCTTCTGCATTTTATAACTTAATAAATGAAGATGAAAAGCATCAAAGAATGGATTTAGCTATAAGATATATCATATTTGGAGGGGAAGCATTAAATCCAAACAAGTTGATAAATTGGAAAAATAGATATCCGAATACGAAATTGATAAATATGTATGGAATTACAGAGACAACTGTACATGTAACTTATAAAGAAATAACTGATGAAGATATAAGAAACGGTATAAGTAATATAGGTAAACCAATCCCAACTTTAAGCGCTTATGTAATGGATAAAAACATGAACATATTACCTGTTGGTATTGCAGGAGAGCTTTATGTTGGAGGAGACGGTGTTGCTAGAGGTTATATTAACAGAGAAAAGTTGACATTAGAGAAGTTTGTCCCAAATCCATATATACCAAATACAATAATGTACAGATCAGGAGATTTAGTCAGACTGCTTGACAGCGGTGACTTAGAGTATTTAGGAAGAATAGATAAACAGGTTAAGATTAGAGGATACAGGATTGAATTAGGAGAGATACAAAGTAGACTTCAAAATCATGAGGATATAAAAACTGCTGTTGTTATAACAAGAAATAACAGCAGCAATGAAAAATGTATATGTGCATATATTCAAGTTGAAAAAGAGCTTACTGTTGCTGATCTTAGAACATATTTATCAGCTTATTTACCTGAATATATGATACCTGCATACTTTGTAGAGATTAATGAAATACCGCTTACTTCTAACGGAAAGATTAATGTCAAAGCATTACCTGAACCTGATAACAGCTTAGATACAGGAGCTAAATATGAAGAAGTGAGAAATCAAACAGATAGAGTTTTAATGCACATTTGGCAGGATTTATTAGGGATAAGTGGAGATATTGGCATTAATGATAATTTCTTTGAATTAGGAGGACATTCACTAAAAGCTACAACATTATCAGCAAAAATTCATAAGAGCTTAAATGTAGAAGTTCCACTACAACAGATATTTGCTTCACCTACTATCAAGGAATTATCAGATTATATCATCATAGCAAATAAAAGCAGATATGATGCAATAAAGCCTTTTGAAAAAAGAGAATACTATCCGCTTTCTTCATCACAAAAGAGAATGTATATATTAAATCAGATAAACAGTGAAGGTACAAATTATAACATGCCTTCGGTATTAGAGATGAAAGGAAAGCTGGATATAGATAGATTAAAAAATGCATTCAATACACTTATAAAAAGACATGATGCATTAAGAACAAGTTTTAAAATGATTGACGGAAAGCCTATACAAATTATTGATGATGCTATGCTTTTAGATATAAGTTTGATAGATATTAAAGAGGAACAGTTAGAGGATAAGATAAAAGCTTTCATCAGACCTTTTGATTTAACTAAAGCACCTCTTATCAGAGTAGAAGTATTAAAAATAGATGATGAAAAATTTTTTATGCTAACTGACATGCATCACATAATATCTGATGGTGTTTCTACAGTGATATTAATAACTGAATTTTCAAGACTCTACAACGGAGAAGCTCTTGAGGAAATTAAGCTACAATACAAAGATTATGCAGTATGGCAAAATGAATTAATGAAAAGTGATGACTTTAATAATCAAAAAAATTACTGGTTAGATAGATTTTCAGGAGAAATTCCGTTATTAGATATGAAATTAGATTATAACAGACCTTCTGTTCAAAGCTTCAAAGGTGACAGTATAGACTTTATTATTGATGCAGATTATACTAAAAAATTATACATGCTGGCTAATGAAAACAAGGGAACTTTGTATATGGTACTTCTTGCTGTATATAATACGCTGTTATACAAATATACAGGACAGGAGGATATAATAGTAGGTTCACCTATAGCAGGAAGACCTCATGCAGATTTACAGAGTATTATAGGAATATTCTTAAATACCTTGGCATTTAGAAATTATCCAAGTGGAGAAAAAACGTTTAAAGAGTTTTTGTCAGAAGTAAAGCTGACAGCATTAGAGGCTTATCAAAATCAAGATTATCAATTTGAAGAATTAGTTGAAGTACTTAACATAAAAAGAGATAAAAGCAGAAATCCGCTATTTGACACTATGTTTAATCTTAGAAATATGGACGAGATAAATATTAAATTAAAGGATTTAGAAATATCACCATATAAGCAAAAGCTTGAAGGTACAAAGCTTGATATAGAATTAGCAGGATTTGAAAGAGATAATGAGTTGATATTTACATTGGAATATTCAACAGATTTATTCAAAAGAGCTACAATGAAGGCTTTTGTTGATGATTTCATTAGAATCATAGATATAGTTATTAATAATCCTGATATTATGCTTTCTGATATAGAAATTATTTCTAAAGAAGAAAAGCAGGATATATTAGATGATTTTAATGAGGATTTAGAAGACATATTTTAAGGGGGTTGAAATATGACTAATCAAAGAACTATGCAGTATGAAATGATGAATGTATTTGAAAAATATGGTGATAAGACAGCTATTGAATATGGTAATAAAGCTATTACGTATAAAGAATTAGATGAAAAATCAAATATTACTGCAAATTATATATTAAATCAGGGGATTTCCAAAGGTACATTTATTGGTGTACTAATAGATGATAAGCTTTGCATGATTAATACAATCATAGGAATAATGAAAGCTGGTTGTGTTTTTGTGCCGCTTGATAGTGCTTATCCAGATGAAAGAATAAACAATATGCTACTTGCATCTGAGCTTAAATACGCATTTGTAGACCAGCAGAATAAAGAAAGATTAAATAAAGAGAGCCTAAATATTTATAAAATAGATGAGGAATTTTATAGAGAAAACAGTGAGTATACATATGCTCCTGAAGTCTTCTATAGCCCTGATGATAAAATATATGTTTATTTTACTTCTGGTACAACAGGTAAACCTAAAGGAATATTAGGTAAAAATATTAGTTTGCTTCAGTTTATAAAGTGGGAGATAAAAGAATTTGGCATTAATTCTGATTTTAGAATAAGTCAATTCACATCACAGTGTCATGATCCATTTATGAGAGATATATTTACAGCTTTATGCTCAGGGGCGACAATATGTATTCCATCAACAAAAGAACTTATTTTGGATACAGAGAGTTTAGTGAATTGGATAAATGACAGTGAAGTCAATTTGATACATTGTACTCCAAGTTTATTTAAAGTTTTTAATAGCGATAAATTAAATAATGATTTTATAATGCTCAAATATGTTTTATTAGCTGGTGAAAAAGTTACTCCAAATGAAGTGAAGAAGTGGTATAAGAAGTTCGGAGATAGAATTCAGTTAGTAAATTTATATGGACCTACGGAAACAACATTAGCTAAGTTATTTTATAGGATTAAACAAGAAGATGGGAATAGAGAAAATACACCTATAGGAAAGCCAATATCAGGTGCAAAGGTTATAATACTTGATAAAAATATGAAAATTTCAGGCAAAGGTAAAGTAGGAGAGATATATATTAGGACTCCATACAGAAGCTATGGATATTACAATGATGAGGTCAAAAATCATGAGAAATTTATAGTCAATCCATTTAACAATAATCCTACAGATATTATATACAAAACAGGCGATTTAGGCAGAGTAAATGAAAATGGAGATATTGAATTTGTAGGTAGAGTTGACAGGCAGATTAAGATAAGGGGTTTTAGAGTTGAGTTAAATGGTATAGAAAATGTGCTTTTAAGAAACAAAAACATAAAAGATGCAGTAGTAGTTTATAAGAATATTAAGAACGAAGAAAATGCAATATGTGCTTATATAGTCAAAGAAGATGACTCCTTAATAAAAATAGATGATATAAAAAAATATCTAAAGCAAAGTTTACCAAGCTATATGATTCCAGCGTTTTTTATGTTCTTAGAAAAACTGCCTCTTAATAATAATGGAAAGATAGGTTATAGTAATTTACCTATATTTACGTTTGATGATAAAGAATATACTGCTCCTAAAAATGATGTTCAAAAGAAACTGCAAAATATATTTGAGAGAGTATTAGGCATAGATCAAATATCTATAGATTTAGGTTTTTTAGATGCAGGAGGACACTCATTAAATGCAATGAAGCTTATATCTAAAATATACAAGGAATTTGGCTATAATATCAGTCTAAAGGATGTCTTTAACAATCCTACAATAGAGGATTTATCTAAGATTGTTAATGAGAGTAATAGAAAGTATGATTTGAATATAGAAAAAACCCCAGAAAAAGAATATTACCCACTTTCTTCTGCTCAAAATAGGATGTTTATATTGAATAGACTAGATGTGAAAAGCACTAATTATAATATGCCTTTAATATTTGAGGTAGAAGGAAAACTTGATAAAGAGAGATTTGAAAATGCTATTAATACTATAATAGAAAATCATGAAAGCTTCAGAACAAGTTTTAAGATAATTGATGGAAAACCTGTTCAAAAAATAGATGAGAATGTAGATTTTAATATAAGTTATTTATATTTAGAAGATAAAAACATTGATACAATTATTGATGACTTCATAAGACCTTTTGATTTAAGTACTGCACCGCTTTTGAGAGTGTGTATAGTAAAAACAGAAGAAAACAAGTATTTAATGCTTACAGATATGCATCATATTATTATGGACGGTGTTTCAAGAAGACTGATGTTAACGGAATTTTCAAAGCTATATATGGGAGATAATTTACCAAAGCTTAATTTACAGTACAGAGATTATGCTGTTTGGCAGAATAATATGATAGAGACCGAAAACTATAAAAAACAAGGAGAGTATTGGATAGATAAGTTTAGTGATGAAATACCTGTATTAAATTTGGAAACTGATTTCAAAAGACCTCCTGTGCAGAGCTTTGAAGGTAATAATATAGAGTTTGTTATAAACAGTAGATTGACAAAGTCATTAAATGATATTGCTAAAGACAATAAAGCTACTTTGTATATGGTACTGCTTGCAGTTTATGACATACTTTTATACAAATACACCAATCAAGAAGATATTATAGTTGGAACACCAACTGCTGGTAGAAATCATCCTGATTTAGAAAATATACTAGGCATGTTTGTTAACACTATTGCAATGCGTAATTATCCTAGTGGCAAAAAAACATTTAGTGAGTTTTTGTCAGAAGTAAAAGAGAATGCATTACAAGCTTTTCAAAATCAAGATTTTCAATTTGATGAAATTGTTGATAAATTGGATTTAAAAAGAAATACTAGTAGAAATCCACTGTTTGATACAATGTTTGTTTTACAAAACATGGAGCAGTCAGAGTTACTATTAGATGGACTTAACATATCGCCATACAAGTTTAAAAATATTATTTCAAAGTTTGACTTATTGTTTAATGCTGTAGAAGCGAACGGACAGCTTCACTGTATTCTACAATACTGCAACAAACTATTTAAACATGAAACAATAGAGAGATTTCTAAAGCATTTTCTTAATTTGCTTGATGATATCACTAAATATCCAAACAAAAGATTAAAAGATTTAGTTATTACAACTGATAATGAAATTGACACAATAAAAATTTTTAATAAAGAGCATGATGAATTCTGTACTGAAACAATTCATGAGTTATTTAAAAAACAGGTAGAAAAAACACCTAATGATATTGCTATAGTAGAAGATGATGTAGAAGTGACTTACGGTGAGTTAAATGAAAGAGCAAACAGATTGGCAAGAGCATTAAGAGGAAAAGGAGTTAAAACAAATAATATTGTTGGTCTGATAATAAATCGTTCTATTGATGGGATAGTAGGAGTTTTGGGAACGTTAAAAGCAGGTGGAGGAATACTTATACTTGACTCTAAACTACCTCAAAGCAGACTTGATTACATGATTGAGGATGCAGAGGTTAAGGTTTTATTAACAAACAATGAGAATAAAGATAAATTTAATATTAAAAATATAGATGTCATAAATATAAATGATATAAAAACAGATGATTATGAAGCATGTAATCTAAATGTACCTAGTAACGCACTAGATATTTTTTATTTGATATATACGTCGGGTACAACAGGACTTCCAAAGGGAGTAATAGTAAATCACAGAACTATAGTAAATTTGGTACATCATCAAAACAAGTACACAAATTTAGAGTTCTGCAAGAAAAGAGTGACACATTTTGCTGCATTAAGCTTTGATGCTTGTTATCAAGAAATATGTTCAACGCTTTTAAATGGGGGAGCACTTTATGTAGTCAATGATACTGTTAAACATGACATAGATCAATTCCTTGAATTTTTAAATATAAATAGGATAGAAACAATGATACTGCCAACTGCATATTTTAGACTGCTTTCAAATTATGATAAATATGCAGGAAAGCTTCCTGAGAGTATAAATCATATTATAGTAGCGGGTGAACAACTGTTAATACCTGATAATCTTAAGAAAATACTACGTGATAAAAAAATATATATACACAATCATTATGGCCCTAGTGAAACACATGTTATAACTACTTATACAATTGACTATACAAAGACCATACCAAGCATACCTAACATAGGTAAGCCAATAGCTAATAATGATATATATATACTTGATAAATATGACTCGATTCAGCCTATTGGTGTTCCTGGTGAGCTTTGTATGGCTTGTGATTTCTTAAGTCAGGGTTATATTAACAGTGATAAGTTAATGAAAAAGAAATTTGTCATGAATCCTTTTAATAATGAACAGAGAATGTATAGAACAGGTGATTTATCAAGATGGATGCCTGATGGTAACATTGAATATTTAGGCAGGATTGATAATCAGGTAAAAATACGAGGTTTTAGGATTGAATTAGGAGAGATAGAGAGTAAGCTTGAGAGCAATAGCAAAATAGATCAAGCTGTAGTAATTGCTAAGCAAGAACAGGACATGGACAAGTATTTATGTGCATATATAGTCAAAAAAGAAGAAATAAGCACTGCACAGATGAGAGATTATTTACAGCAAAAACTACCTGAGTACATGATTCCTTCTTGTTTTGTAGAGCTTGATAAAATACCTATTAACAAAAATGGTAAAGTTGATAAAAGAAAACTTCCTGAACCTACTGCTGTGATTGTTGAGAATAGTGATTATACAGCTCCAAGTAGTGATACTGAAAAACGACTTGCCCAGATTTGGCAGGAGGTTTTAAAAACTAAGAGTTTGATTAGCATACATGATGATTTCTTTAAGCTTGGCGGACATTCATTAAGAGCTATAGCGCTATCAGCTAAGGTATATGAAAGCTTTGGTGTTGAGCTTCCACTTCAAGAAATATTCAAAGCACCTTCACTAAAAGCTATGGCTAGATACCTTGATAATACTGAAAAAGGTGTATATAACCTATTAGAAAAAACAGAAAAAAGAGCTTATTATCCGCTTTCATCTGCTCAGTATAGAATGTATATATTAAATAAATATCATGAAGAGTCAATTGCTTATAATATGCCATTTGCTTTAAAAATAGATGGAAACTTAGATATAGATAAATTAGAAAAAGTATTTAATAAAATTGTAAAAAGACATGAGAGTTTAAGAACCAGCTTTAAGATAGCTGACGGTAAACCTGTTCAAGTTATAAATGATGATATTGAATTTAAAATTAAATATACAGATAATCAATTAAAACAAGATACTTTAATAAATAATTTTGTAAAGCCTTTTGATTTAGGCAGAGTACCGTTATTTAGAATAGAAATTGCAAAGATTGATGAGTCATCACATTTATTAATGATGGATATGCACCATATTATTTCAGATGGTGTGTCTCTAGGGATTTTGATATCTGAATTTACTAAGCTTTATAATGGCGAAAAGCTTGAAACTGTAGAGAATCAATACAAAGATTTTGCTGTATGGCAAAACAAATTATTAGAATCGGAAGCTTTAAGAGAGCAGGAAGAATATTGGCTTAGTGTATATAAAGATGATATACCTAAGCTTGATTTACAAACAGATTATCAAAGACCTGATATTTTAAATAATGCTGGAGATAGCTTTATATTTAGGGTTGAAAAAGAAGTTAAAGAAAAACTGTTGAAGTTAGCAGGTGAGTATAATGCTACTTTATATATGGTGCTTCTTTCAGCATATAACGTACTATTACAAAAATATACGCACCAAAATGATATTATAGTAGGTTCTCCTATTTCAGGTAGACAAAATGTGAAGGTACAAAATATCATAGGTATGTTTGTAAATACATTGACTTTGAGAAATCAACTAAATGGAAACAAGACATTTGAAGAATTTTTAGTACAAGTTAAACAAAATGCGCTAGATGGTTTCAAAAACCAAGATTATCAATTTGAAGATTTAGTAGAAAAACTCAACATAGACAGAGAAATGAATAGAAATATGTTATTTGACACTATGTTTACGCTTCAAAACATGGATATTAACAATATTGAGTTAGAAGGTCTCGAGGTAGAAGTTATTGACTTTAAAAACAAGATAGCAAAATTTGACATAAGTTTAGATGCAATAGAAGATGAAGGTATTTATTTTAATATGCAGTACAGAACGCAGCTGTTTAAAGAAGAAACAATAAAACAAATGAGTGATCATTTTGTAAAAATACTTAATATTATAGCTGATGAACCTCATATTAAGATAAAAGATATAGACATATTAGATACATCTGAAAAAGTAAGAATACTAAACTTCAATAAAAAAGCTATATTTGATGAAAGTTTAACACTGCATCAAATATTTGAAAGACAAGTAAGTGTTTATCCTAATAACACTGCTGTAGTTTATGAAAACGATAGTATGACTTATAAAGAGCTAAATGACAAAGCTAATCAATTAGCAAGATATTTAATAGACTTTGGAGCAAAAACAGGAAGTATCGTAGGGATAATGTTAGAGAGATCACCTAATATGATTATAAGTGTACTTGCAGTATTAAAAGCTGGTGGGACTTATCTTCCTATTGATACTAATTATCCGCAGGATAGAATTAAGTACATGATAAATGATGCAGAAATTAGTGTTTTACTGACTGATAAGAAGTCAAACAGCAAAATTGATATGAAGCAAAGAATTATTAATTTAGATGAATATAAATATACTGGAGACAAAGCTAACTTAAACATTAATGTATCAGCTTCTGCACCTGCTTATATTATTTATACCTCAGGTACTACAGGCAATCCAAAAGGTATAGTTACTGAGCATAGAAATGTTATCAATTATGTACGTGTATTTAATGAGAAATTTGAGCTAAATAAAGATGATGCTACTCTGCAGCAAGCTTCATTTACATTTGACGGATTTGTTGAAGAAGTGTATTCAATGCTTTTTATAGGTGGTAAAATTGTTCTTCCTCCGAACAGATGTGTTAAGGATGTTAAAAAACTTAGGGAATTGGTAATTAAAAACAATGTATCAATATTAAGTTGTTCACCTTTAATACTTAGCCAATTTAATAATCTAGCGCCTATAAAGTGTGTGCATACATTCTTAAGTAGTAGTGATGTATTAAAAAGAGATTATTTTTCAAATATAATCAAGTATTCAAAAGTTTACAACATGTACGGTCCTACAGAAGCTACAGTTTGTACTACTTGTTATGAATGTGATGAGACTGAAAAATCTAATATACCGATTGGTAAGCCACTTGCAAATTATGAAGTATATATTTTGGATGATGATTTAAACCTAATGCCTGTAGGGGTTGCAGGTGAAATATATATTTCAGGTAAGGGTATAGCCAGAGGGTATTTTAACAACATAAATTTAACAAATAGTAAATTCATTGATAATCCTTTTAGTAAAGGCAGTAGGATGTATAAAACGGGAGATATAGGAAGATGGCTATCTGATGGGACGATAGAGTTTATCGGAAGGAGTGATTTTCAATTAAAGATTAGAGGTTATAGAGTAGAACTAAGTGATATAGAATGCCAACTACTGGGTTATGAAAGCATAAACGAGGCTGTAGTTATATCAAGAGATGATGAAGAAGGAAACAAATACTTATGTGCCTATATGACATGTAGTAAAGAATTGACAGTAAAAGAAATTAGAAATTATTTAGATAAGAAATTACCTGAATACATGATACCATCATATTTTGTTAGTCTTGATAAAATGCCAATTACATTAAATGGTAAAATTGACAGAAAAATTTTACCGCAAGAATTTGAAAGTATACCTATTGGAGCTAGTTATGAAGAGCCGAGAAATGTTGTTGAGGAAACGATAGTTAAGTTGTGGAAGAAGGTGTTAAAGACTGATAGGAAAATATCAATAAATGATAGTTTCTTTGATTTAGGTGGAAATTCTATGAAATTAGTAGAGCTTGCATCGTTAATAAATAAAGAGTTTCAGATAGAAATTTCACTTGCTCAGATATTAAAAAATATAAAAGTAAAAGAGCTTTCTGAATACTTAGTAACTAAATTTAAAGAAGATTCAAATGCTCCATATATATTATTTAACGATAATAATGAAGAAAATATATTCTGTTTTCCTCCTGTAACGGGATATGGATTGATATTTAATGATTTTTCTGAAGTGCTGAATAACTATAGTTTATACGCTTTTAATTTTATAGAATCAGAAGATAGAATAGAGAAGTATATAGCAGCTATAAAAGAAATAAAGCCTCAGGGGCCATATACATTAATGGGTTACTGTGTAGGAGGTCGTTTAGCATTTAAAGTTGCCAAGAAGCTCGAAAAATGTGGAGATGTAGTTAAAGATTTAATTATATTAGATGGCTATAGACAGCTTGAAAAGCCTGAAAAGTTAAAACTAGGAGTGCAAGAATATGCAGATGATTTAGCTGTCAGCATAGAAAAAGATACAAGATATACACTGTTTAAAGATGAAATTGTTGTAAAAGCTAAAACTTATTACGAATATAGTATTAATATGCTAGATACAGGTGTATTAAATTCAGATATTCATTTAATAACCGCTGAGGATGCTAGTGAGATAGATGTAAAAGTAAATGGCTGGAAGGATGCGTCTAAAGGTAGCTATAGGGTTTATAAAGGATTTGGAACTCATAATGAAATGATAAATAATAGAAATGCAGAGATTATAGAAAGTATACTTAATAGAAAGAAGGATGAAAACCATGAATAAAATTAAATTATTTTGTTTTCCATATGCAGGAGGTTCATCAGTAGTATATAAGAAGTGGATGAAATATATAGATGACAATATAGAACTTGTGCCAGTAGAATTAGCGGGTAGAGGTTATAGATTTGATGAAGAACTTTGTGACAATATAGGAGATATCGTTGAAGATATGTTTCATAGAATTAAGCATATGACTACTTGTAATTATGCTTTATTCGGGCACAGCATGGGAAGTATAATAGCTCATGAATTGGCACATTATATAGCTTCAAAAGATATGATTAATCCTGAATATTTAATAGTTTCAGGCAGAAAACCACCATTATCTATTGATATGGAATACATATCTCATTTATCAGATGACCAGTTCAAAAGAGAAATTAGTAGCAAAGGCGGAACACCTAAAGAATTTTTTCAAAATAAAGAATTGACGGAGTTGTTTTTACCTATATTAAGAAATGATTTTAAAGTTGTTGAGGAGTATAAGTACACTAGAAAAAGTAAACTTAATTGTAAACTCGCAGCTCTTTATGGTAGTGATGAAAAAATAAATAATAGTGAAATCATGCTTTGGAAAGAGTATACAAATAACTCATTTAAGGCTTTTAAAATAAAAGGAGATCATTTTTTTATCAATGAAAATGCTAAAGATACTGTGTCGGTAGTAAACTCATTACTAAGTAAAAATTATTTGATGAAAAATGCTAACTAGAGGTGATTAAATGGATTTGTATGAATTAACACATCCTCAAAAGAGGATATGGTATACTCAAAAACTGTATGATAGATATCCGTTAAACAATATTGGTGGATGTTTGAAAATACATGGGAAAATCGATTTGAATTTATTAAAGAAAACTATTAACATTATTATTCATAATAATGATGCTTTAAGATTAAGGTTTTGCGAAATAAATGGACAACCCATGCAATATTTTGTCTCGTATCAAGAAGAAAATATAGAATTTTTTGATTTTAGCAAGGATATAGATCCTGAAAAAAATTATATTGAATGGGTAGAAAATATTTTTAACAAGACCTTTAAATTTACAGAAGAACCGCTTTACTATTTTGCTATATATAAAATTAGTGATGATAAAATGGGTGTATTAGCTAAACTACATCATATAATATCTGACGGATGGACAATATATTCGATTATAAGAAAACAAATATGCAGAATATATGACTGTCTTAAAAATAACAGAGAAATAAAAGAAGATTTCTATTCGTATTTAGATTATATAGATAAAGAGAAAAGTTATAAAGATAGTGATAAATTTAAGAAAAATAAGGAATTCTGGCTTCAAAATGTACAAAATATATCAGAAGATTTTATGCAAATAAGATCTTCTGATATTAAAGGAAATAGACAGATTTTCAAACTAAATAATGTTGAAGAATTAAAATTAAAAGAATTTATTGATGATAAGTGGTCTATGTTTGAATTATTTACAGCATTAATTGGTATATATTTTTATAAAACTACAAATAAAGAAAATATAACGATAGGTATGCCTATACTAAATAGATCAGGAGCAAAGGATAAAAAAACAATAGGTATGTTTGTTAGTACTATGCCTTTTAGGTTTAGGGTTGAAGCTAATATTACATTTAATGAATATTTACAAAAAATTAGAAAAGAAATAAGAAAACATTTTAGAAATCAAAAATATCCTTATGATTTGATGATGAGTGATAATAATATAGTCAAACGTGGTTTTGATGGATTATTTAATTTAAGCTTAAATTATTATAATACAACAGATAATGATTATATAGACGATTTCAAGACAGAAATGAAAGAGTTCTATAGTGGATATCAAACATATTCTTTACAGTTGTTAATAAAGGAATCTACAGATAGCAAAATTATATTATGCTTTGATTATAAAAAATGTGATTACACGAATGAAAGAATAATCAGAATTCAGAATATGCTTACTAATATATTAAGTCAATTGACTAATAATATTTTAATCAAAGATATTCAGTTATTAAAAAAAGAAGAAATCGCGAGTATTTTGAAAAATCAAACTAGCTCTGTATATCCAAAAGATAAATCAATCATTAGACTATTTGAAGAACAAGTAAATAAGACAGCTCAAAGCAAAGCTGTTATTCATAATAAAGATTTTTTAACATATAAAGGATTGAATGGTAAATCTAATAAAATAGCTAATTATTTAAAAGAAATTGGCATTGAAAAAGGTGATATAATAGCAGTAATGGGAAAACACTCACCTGAAATAATAGCTGCAATTTTAGGTATACTCAAAACAGGTGGTGTTTATCTACCAATAGATATTGAATATCCGAGAGAGAGAATTAATTACATGCTCAATGATTCAAATGCTTCTATAATGCTGTCAAACATGGGCGAAGAACTTAATTTTGATATAAAGACATTAAATATTAATGATATCCTTGAGAGACAAAATCAAGTAGAAAATTTTGAGTCAACAGCAAAGCCAGATGATTTGGCTTATATAATATATACGTCAGGAACTACAGGAAGACCTAAAGGTGTAATGATTAATCACAGAAGCTTAGTTAATTATATATGTGCTTCAGTTAAAAATTATACGCAGAGGGGTAAAGATGAAGTGTTTGCATTTTATTCTTCTATAGCATTTGATTTGACTATTACATCAATATTTACACCGTTAATATCAGGTAACGCAATTGCTGTATATGATGATGACGGCAGCGAATTTGTTCTTGAGAAAATATTAAAAGATAATATCGTTACAGTTATAAAATTGACACCTTCACATTTATCAATAATAAAAGATATTTTTGTTACAAATACTTCAATAAAAAGAATGATAGTTGGAGGAGAAGCTTTAAAGACTAATCTTGCCAATGATATCTATAACAAATTTGATGGCAGAATTGATATTTACAATGAATATGGACCTACAGAAGCAACAGTTGGATGTATGATTTATAAATACGATATAAATCATGATAAAGAAGTATCAGTTCCTATAGGCAGACCTATAGAAAACGTAAAAATATATATTTTAAGCAGAGATTTGAATTTAGTTCCGAGTGGAGTAATAGGAGAGCTTTATATATCAGGAGATTGTTTATCAATAGGGTACTTAAATAAAGCAGAGATAACAGAAGAAAGGTTTATATCTAACCCTTTCAGTGACAATAGTTTGATGTACAAAACTGGTGACTTAGCTAAGCGTCTAGAAGACAATAATATTATTTACTCAGGAAGAACAGATAATCAAGTAAAACTAAGAGGATTTCGGATAGAACTTGAGGAAATTGAACAATGTTTGATGGAAAATGAAAAGGTCAAGCAAGCTGTAGCTATAGTAAAAAATAACAGTATTTATGCCTATGTAGTATGTAGTGATTTTGACGAAAAAGAATTAAAGCAATGGGTGGCAAAATATGTTCCAAATTATATGATTCCTTCGTTTATTAATAATATTGACCATATTCCGCTTACAGTAAATGGTAAACTGGATAAAGATGCATTGCCGCAAATTAATAAAGATAAAGTTGATTTTGTAAACTGTAGTAATGAGACAGAAAAGGCACTTGTAGAAGTTATGAAGGAAGTGTTAAGAATTGATGCTATAAGCATGGAGGATAACTATTTTTATCTTGGCGGTGATTCGATAAAAGCTATACAAATTTCATCAAGATTAAGAGACAGAGGTTATCATATAAAACCAAAAGACATACTATCTAATGAACTGATAAAAGAAATAGCTTTAAGTATAAGCTTAGAAGATAGTAAACCAAAAGCTAAACAAGGTTTGATTGATGGTGTTATCAAAAAAACACCAATTATGAAATGGTTTTTTGATAATAAATTTGAAAATGCTAATTATTATAATCAATCAATAACAATAGAATTAAAAGAAGTTGTGAATTATGAGGATATAAAAACTGTTATAAAAACGCTAATTAAAAAGCATGATTCCTTTAGAATAAACTATGATAGAAATAAGGATGAGCTATTTTATAATAATAATGTTCTGGATGAAAACAATGTGTACTACTATGACCTAACAAATGATTCTTATGATGTACAAAAAGAAAAAATCAAATATTTGTCAGATAGGTTAAAATCTAATTTTGACATAGAAAATGGTTTGTTATTAAAAACAGGATTTTTTAATTTAGGTGATAGACAGATAATTTTATTTACAGCACATCATTTATCTGTAGACGGAGTGTCATTTAGGATATTCTTAGAAGATTTTTTTAAGAGTTTAAAACAACTAAGCTCAGGGTTAGAAATAGAGTTATCACCAAAAACTCATTCCTATAAAAAATGGGCAAATGAACTTATGGTATATAAAAATACTGATTTCAAAGAGCAGCTACCTTATTGGAGTATGGTGCATAATTGTGATTTTGAATATCCTGTAGATTTTAATAAAGGACAAGCTTTAATAAATAATTCTATAGCAATAAATAAAGTTATCAATAAGGATAAGACAAAAGAATTACTTGATAGAATGAATGCTATTTACGGAATGTCTTTAAGTGAAGTATTAATATCGTCTTTAGCTTTAACATTATCTGATATGACAGATGAAAATGATATCATATTAGAACTAGAAGGACACGGTAGAGAGGATATTAATCCTAGTATAGATACATCAAGAACTATAGGTTGGTTTACAACTATATTTCCAGCTTATTTTACAATAAATTTGGGTAGCGTGAGTGATAAAATAAAATCATTGAAGGAGCAAATAAGAAATATTCCAAATAACGGATTTGATTATAGTATAGAGAAATATTTGAACAATAGATTTAATGATGATGTTAAGAAATATATTAGATTAAATTATTTAGGTGATTTTGATAGTGTAATAAATGAATATTTTGCCTTATCAGATTCAGGAATTGATATAGGCGAGGATAATGAACTAACTTCGCTAATGGATATTAATATTATGAAAATAAATGAGCAGATAAATATTAGCATTCTATTTAGTAGAAATAATTTTGAAATTGAAACTGTTCAAAAAATATTAGATTGTTTTGTAAATAAACTTGATGAAATAGTTAAAAGCTGCGAGAATAAAGAGGGTAGAGAATTTACACCGTCTGACTTTGATTCAGTTGATATTTCGCAAGATGATTTGGATATTTTGTTTATGTAGTGAAGTCGCGTTTTCAAAGAAATCATTAGATGTTTTTCAATGAATGTATTGGTATTTTGCAACTAACTAATATAAAGGTATAAAGGGGTGAAAACATGAAAGCATTTAGAATAATGAGTGTTCTGATTATTTTGGGTTTATGCTTTAGTACTGCTTTAGCAGTAGATTATACAAATGAAGATTTTGATCAATATATAAAAGACAAGATGAAGCAGTATGATATACCAGGGGCAGCTGTAGTTGTAATAAAAGGAAATGAAACGGTGCTAAAAAAAGGCTATGGTTTTGCTGATATTGAAAATAAAATAGAGGTTACAGAGCAAACACTATTTGAATTAGGGTCTAATAGCAAAGCGTTTACAGCGGTTGGGATTTTAAAACTTAAAGATGAAGGATTGCTTAATGTAAATGATTCAGTTGCAAAATATTTGCCGTATCTTAAAATGAAATATAATGGTGAAATTGTAGATTTAAAAATAAAACATTTTCTAAACCAAACAAGCGGTGTTCCTTTTAAAACAATAAATAACATACCAATATCTAATGAAAAAAATGCATTAGAGGAAACTGTTAAAACATTGATAGGTGTAGATTTAATAAGTAAGCCGGGAGAAAAATTTAGATACGCAACAATAAATTATGATGTATTAGGTTTAATTATTGAAAAAGTGACAGGAAAATCATTTGAAGAATATATGAAAAAAGAGATATTAGATGAATTAGGATTAAATGAAACAGTGTTATTTAGAGATGAAAATAATATAGCAAAAGGATATAAATATTTCTTTTTCAGACCGCATAAGTATGAAGCACCAATATACAGAGGAAATAAACCCGCGGGTTATTTCATAAGCAATGCAAATGATATGGAAAAATGGCTTAAAATACAGCTTGGTGGAGATGATAGTAAATTAGGTCAAATAATCTATGATAATAATATAGACAATTTAAAAGTTATTAATGGAGAATTTAATTATTCTTGCGGGTGGTATTATCACAAAGATAAATCTGGGACAGAGGTATGTCATGGAGGTATTAATCCAAATTACACTTCATATGTTGTTTTACGTCCTGATGATGAAGTTGCAGTTGCAGTTCTTACCAATGTTAATTCAACTGGTGTTATTAACATATGTCAAAACTTAGCCACAATGTGCATAGGAGCTTCTCCTCAATATGAAATGGATGATAGTAACAAAAAAATGGATAAGATTTCATCTATAGCGATAATTATTTTGTCGTGTATGATTTTATTTCATTTACATTTATTTTCAAAATTATTTATTGGTATTTTTAAACACGAGAGAAGTTTTACTAAGATGAAACTTAGTAAGATGCTAATATTATCAGTTTTTGGGATTTTCATTATATTAGTTAGTTTTATATTTTGGTTTCTACCGCAAATTATAAGAGATGCATCTTGGCAAGTAACTTCTGTTTTTATGCCAAACAGCTTTAAAGTATCTATTATTTTCTTAGCATCATACATGTGGTTATTATATATATATATTATATTAAAACAAGCTTTTAGGAAGGTCGGATATAATGAAAGTACACATTATAAAGCTTGAAAATTACATTGATGAAGAGTTGTTTAGTGATTTTTTGGAGTATGTTTCTGATAAAAAAGCTGAAAGAATATTGAGGTATAGACATAAGAAGGATCAGCTTAGGTCACTTATTGGAGATGTTTTAATTAGAAATATTTTATGTGATGAATTATCTATAAATAATGAAAATTTAGAATTTGCCTTTAATAGTTATGGTAAGCCATACTTAAAAAACTATAATAAAAATTTCAATATCTCTCATTCAGGTGATTATGTAGTAGGTGTTGTTGATTCGGATTTAGTTGGTATAGATATTGAAGAAATAAGACCAATGAATGATATGTTTGATATAGCAAAATCTTTTTTTACTGAAACTGAAAACAAATGGCTTGAAAGCTTGCATAAAGATAAAAAACTGTTAGGATTCTATAAAATATGGACAGCAAAAGAAAGTTATTTAAAATTATTAGGAGTTGGATTATCAAAAAAAACTAACTCATTTTCCGTTGTTATAGAGGATAATAATAAAATTTATATAAAAGATAAAAATACGTCAAATAATTATTATTGTTCACAAATTATATTAGAAAATAAATACTGTTTAACTGTATGTTCACGAAAAAAGTTAAATTTTATTGATTTTGTGACAAGCAGCCTACTTGACAAAAAAATGAAAAGTAGTAAACTATAGTAAAGGGTTTATTATGCTAATAAGACTAAGGGCAAAGGTGATAAAATGAATGATAGTATTATTTTAAGAATAAGTAATGCTTTAGAGCATATGAAAGCCAACAGCAGAAATTTATCATCACTGAGACAATGGACAAAAAAACTAAAAGACGTAAATGATTTAATAAGCAATCCAAATTTATCTGACAAGATTAATGATGTGATTTTATCCTGTGAAGAAGCTATAACAACCTCAGATTTGTATGAGCGTGAAGGTATTATTTCTTCACAGTACAAGAAAACAAGAGCTATAATGAAATCAATGATCAGGGAAGAACTTGAAAAACTTCAAAATAAAATAGAAGATAAAAATATAGAAGATTTTTGTATATTGAGAAACAATGGTTATGAACTGGTCTTGAAAGGAAGCTTTGATTTTTGTTATTATCATGAATTAGAGATAGTGTTTAGAGATGTACAATTTATGATTTGCCCAGGGCAGATTTTTAGTGTAAATAATTTCAGATTTGCGAATAAAGATGAAATTGATGAAATAATAAAATTTTCAGAAGGTTATGAAACACAAGGTTTTGTAATTTGTTTGGAGCATACCTTGTGGAATGAAAAATACTATATAATTGCTAATGAAGTAGAGACAAAGTGGGAAACTGTAAAATATTACAATGAAAAAGAGGCATATAGTAATAGCTAGTGAATTATATTACTACCAATGAAAACAAGGCTACATATTAAACCTTCTAATATAGGTTAATGTAGCCTTTTTAATGTTATATTATTTTAAGTATTTGGTTTTAACTAAACCTCAGGGTCTATATGCCCAGCTTTATTATGTTCATAATAAAAAGAACTAAGATCATCTTGATTTGGTGTGCAATAACAAATACAAGCTGGTGGTGAGAATTTAACAATAGTACTTGTATTAACTTTCTTTAAAATTTTTTTCATAACTATCCTCCCTTCTTATGTAATCTCGCTAATTTTATTTAGTCTATATATTAGATAATTCGTCGGTTAAATATGTTCCAATTCATTGGTAAAAATTGCATATATGAAATAAACATAATTAGTTTTATAAATACAAGGAATAGATACATGGACTGAGCTTTGATTATACTTAATAGATAATGATGTTTACTGATAAAGATTTGCATATACAACAAAAAACTAAGGCTAGTAGTTGCTAGCCTTAGTTAAATGAATTAAACTGATAATTATATGCTGGTTATATAGATGAAATTATATCACCAGCTTTATTATATACAGAACACAAATTTTTAATTTGGTGTGAATCGTTTATTCTTAAATTCTTTTTTTCCTATTCATATCTTTAACTCGTAATGTTTTAGAAAGTATTTTTTTCCTAATTCTAATGCTTTTTGGTGTAATTTCTACTAATTCATCATCATCAATAAATTCTATAGCTTCTTCTAATGAAAAAATTATAGGTGGTGTTAGGAATAATTTTTCATCTGAACTTGTGGAACGAATACTAGTAAGCTGTTTCCTTTTACAAGGGTTGATATCAATATCTTGTCCTTTAGGATTCATACCTATAATCATACCTTCATAAACATCTACACCTGGTCCAATAAATAACTGCCCTCTATCTTGAGCGTTATATAAACCATATGTTACAGATACTCCTGATTCAGTAGCTATTAATGAACCAAAAGTTCTGTGAGGAATTTCTCCCTTCTGACGGCCATAACCATCAAATATAGAGTTCATTATACCTGTACCCTTTGTATCAGTCATAAATTTAGATCTATAACCTATTAGACCTCTGGTAGGTATAGAAAACTCCATTCTTGTATGACCTATACCATAAGGAAGCATATTGATAAGTTCACCTTTTCTGATTCCTAATTTTTCTATAACAGAGCCTGTATATTCATCTGCTACATCTATAGTTACTTTTTCCATTGGTTCAAGAAGTTTTCCGTTTTCACGTTTGAATAAAACTTCTGGTTTAGAAACCATAAATTCAAAACCTTCTCTACGCATAGTTTCAATCAAAATTGTTAAATGCAATTCGCCTCTTCCAAAAACTTTGAATGCATCAGTTGAATCTGTATCCTCTACTTTTAAACTAACATCTGTCTGCAATTGTCTATACAATCTTTCACGTATTTGTCTTGATGTTACCAAACTTCCTTCTCTACCTGCTAAAGGTCCGTTATTAACAGAGAAAACCATTGACAGTGTAGGTTCAGATATTGTAACAAAGTCAAGAGCTTCAGGTTTGTTAGGATCACATATTGTATCACCTATAGTAATATTTTCAATACCTGATAATGCTATGATTTCTCCTGCATTTGCAGATTCAACTTCGACACGACCAAGACCATCAAAAGACATAAGTTTAGTAATACGAACTTTTTTCTTTAAATCCTCGTGATCTTTATTTACTATTATTACTTCCTGTCCTTTGGCAATTGTTCCATGAGATATCTTTCCGATACCTATTCTTCCAACATATGAATTGTAGTCGATTGTTGAAATTAACATTTGTAGCGAATTTTCAATATCTCCACTTGGAGCTGGTATATGCTTAAGTATAGTATCAAATAGATCTTTCATGGAATCATTTTGAGTATTAGGCTCTAATGAGGACGTACCATTTTTAGCAGAAGCATAGACAATAGGAAATTCTATTTGATCATCTGTTGCTTCTAACGAAATGAATAAATCAAGTACTTCATCTACTACTTCTTCAGGTCTTGCCCCTGGACGATCAATTTTATTTACACATAATATAACTGGTAAATTTAATTCAAGAGCATTTTTTAGTACAAATCTTGTTTGCGGCATAGCACCTTCAAAAGCATCAACTATAAGAATAACTCCATCTACCATTTTTAGTACACGTTCAACTTCTCCACCGAAGTCAGCATGGCCTGGTGTATCAACAATATTTATTTTAGTATCATTATAAGTTACAGCAGTATTTTTAGATAATATAGTTATACCTCTTTCACGTTCAAGAGCATTACTATCCATAACTCTTTCAGCAACAGCTTGGTTTTCACGAAACGTACCGCTTTGCTTTAACATCTCATCAACCAAGGTAGTTTTACCATGATCAACGTGTGCAATTATTGCTATATTTCTAATATTCATTTTTTTTTGCTCCTTTCGATTAACAAACATTAATTATATCACAAAAAATGACATAAAAATAGATTAAATATTAATTTCTTAGTATTATATGTAATTATTAATAATATATAAAAAAATCAGCAAGCAATTAGCATGCTGATTTTTGATGTTTATTTATAAGTTTTATTTCAATTTATCAATTTCAAATTTACTCATGCCTTTTTTCTTTAATCTTTTATCAACTGATTGTTCAACTAAATTTTTAATTAGCACCATAGAAGGAACACCTAAAACCATACCTGGTACTCCCAAGATAGCTCCACCTATAGTAACCGCTATAATTATCCAGAAAGCTCTTGCACCAACTTTTTTACCGACTATCTTTGGACCTAGATATAGTCCATCAAATTGTTGAAGAGCAAATATAAGTATTCCCACCCATATGACTTTTGAAGGGTTTGTAAATAATGTTATTAGAATTGCTGGTACGGCACCTATAAATGGTCCAAAATATTCAATCATGTTAGTTATTCCAATAATTAGAGCAAGTATTGATGCATAAGGAATTCTTGCTATCGAGAATAGTATAAAACATAGAATCCCTATTATAAGAGAATCAATAAATTTACCATTTATATAACTTAAGAAAGCTTCATTACTTTTCTTTCCAATGTTTAATATATAATCAGCTGTTTCTTTTTTATTATAAGCATAGATAAATCTTTTGATTCTAGCTGTTAAATCGTCTTTGTCTAAAAGCATATATATTGCAATGATTAAACTGATTAGCAAACTAATAATACTTGTAGTTATAGATAGTGTTTTATCTATAAAGTTTTGTAAAAAATCAGTTAAAAATACTTTTGATTTTTCTAAAGTCATAGTTAACAGATTATTAGAGTTCTTTTTAACAAGGTCAGCAATTCTTTTATCAACATAAGTATCTAAAAAATGATCAATTGAGTTAGATATTTGTTCAACAGATGGTAAATTTTCTGTAAGAGAAACAAAACTGCTAACTAAATTTGGTATCATAATATACAGTACGAAAAATAAAATTGCAATTAATAAGGCTATTATTATAATTATACTTATACCTTTTTTGATTTTAAATCTTTTGCATAGTATTTTAACCAAAGGATTTAGAAGATATGCTATAATAAATGCTTGTAAAATTGGTTTTATGATGTTGTAAGCCCACTGTATGTAAGCTTTTTGACTGACAAACATGTAAAATAATACTCCAAAGATAATAAGAAACATAACTCTGAGTAATTTTTTTTTGTCATTTTGAGATTGTTCGCTTTCGTTCAAAATTTTCATCCTTTCTTCTTAATATATAAATTATTTTTATTTTCTATTAATAATGTAATTGAATTTTTAATACTTTATGATATTTTGTCTAGTCTATTATATCAAAATTTATTTGATAAAAAAGCTATTATTACTAATTATTTATATAATCCCAGATTATTCATAGAAAATTAAATACTCTACTGCATCCTTCTGATTAGAAGATGCCCATTAAATTCTCGACATACCAACTCGGTATGCCTTCGAATTCACTGAAATCTTCTAATTCAGAACTATACAGCATATTATTCAAAGTTATATGAATAATCAGGGATAATTCTATATATATTATCATGTGTTAAATCATACTATGAGAAAATCGCAGTTATTTATGATACGGTTTACCAT